>WLIC01000159.1 GCA_009702405.1 Actinomycetota bacterium | reverse complement strand
TGTCCCCGTTTTACTCACCGAACCAGACTAACCACAGTTTCAAAATGATGGGTGTGTGGGAATAGGTCAAAAGCCTTAATACTTGCAATCTTGTAACCAGCAGCAGTCAGTGGCTTTAGGTCTCTCACCAAAGCGATTGGATCACAGGCAACATAAACCAGGTGATCTGGAGATAACGTAATCAACCGCTCAATCACATGCTTACCAGCACCAGATCTTGGTGGGTCCATGATGATGGTGCTCTTAGGAGGCAATGGACCAGCTGATGCTAGTTCATCTAAGAATCGCTCTGTTGGAGTGGCAATAGATTTAGCACCCTTGATGTCAATCAAGTTTCGTCTGGCATCTTCAGCTGCGGATTTAGAAGCCTCAACGGTTGTGATCTTGATATCTAATCCATAGGCGGCAGCAAGTGCACCACTGAATAAACCAACACCACCGTAAAGGTCATAGTTCTGAGCATCTTTAGTAAAGCCAGCAGCTTTAGTAACAGCAACAACTTCTTCAGCCAACAGGTTCGCAGCTTCTCTGTGCACTTGCCAGAAAGCACCAGCAGATAGTCGGAATGTTCGACCTCCTGCTCGCTCTAAGAACTTCTCTTCACCTTTTAGTTTCTTATCGATGGTCCACTGAGTTTGACCTGTGCTGGAAGCAGCAATTTCAATCTTCTTGACATCTTGCCAATTCTTTAGGTGCAGTCCTAGCTCTTGAATATCTGGAACTGCTAGTGGCAAAGTCTTTACTCGAACAACTTCATGAGTTCTCTCTTTGTATGGACCAACATCACCATCTTCATTTACATGCAGTTGCACGCGGGTTCGATAACCCAAACCATTTCTTTCATCATCCCCTGGGGCAGCTAACACTGGAACACGCATTTCAATTCCAGCAAAGCGTTGCAGACCTTCTTCTAAGACATCTGCTTTTAGTTCTCTTTGACGAGCAAGACTAATGTGACCAAATTCAGCACCACCAGCATGTTCAGCGTTTTTCCAAAAGTGTTTGACTCGATCAGGAGAAGGGGTAATGATTTCAACTGGTTCTGCTCGACAGAACGCTCCACCTTTATCTTCATAAACCTTCACCTTGGCAACTTCACCAGGGATGACATGAGATACAAAGACCACTCTGCCTTCATGGCGAGCTACGAAAATACCGCCATGGGCCACCTTCTCTATTTGAACTTCGATGATGTGGCCTAGCCAGTTAGTTGATTTATTCACTGGACAAGTGTTTCACACCAGTTTCGGTAGTCTTTACCCGTGACCAAACTAGTTTTAGCTTCCACCTCCCCTGCCCGTCTTCGATTACTCAAAGATGGTGGCATTGACCCAATAGTTATAGCCCCAGGGGTTGATGAAGAACTGGTAGCTGATATGGCTATGAATGCTGGTCAGATCGGCAACACAGCTGACCTAGTTCTCCTGTTAGCCAAAGCTAAGGCTGAGGCAGTAGTCAATCACCCTGATGCTCAAGGTGCTCTAATCATTGGCTGCGATAGCTCTTTAGACCTTGATGGTGAATCTTTAGGCAAACCTCATGATCCTGAGGTTGCCATTGAACGTTGGAAGGCCATGAATGGCCGCTCCGGCAGGCTCTATACCGGCCATTGGCTTATAGATAACCGTGAAGCCATTAACATGCCACCTGCTAATGGCAAGGCAACTAACACCAAAGTGCACTTCGCAGAGCTCTCAGATAGCGAGATTTTGGCCTATGTTGGCACCGGTGAACCCTTGAAAGTAGCGGGTGCTTTCACCATAGATGGCCTCGGAGGGGCCTTTATTAGGGCTATTGAGGGTGATGCTCATACCGTTGTTGGCCTTAGTTTGCCTACCCTCAGGGAGCTTTGCATAGGTTTAGGGGTAGATTACCCGAGCCTATGGCGCTCTAACTAGGTAGGCTTAAGGCTTATGACTGCCTTAAAACCAGCCAAGATAACCAAGGTCCTTATTGCTAACCGCGGTGAGATCGCCGTTCGCATCATTCGCGCAGCGAAAGATTCCGGCATTGCCTCAGTTGCTATCTATGCAGACCAAGACCGTAACGCCATGCACACTCGTATGGCAGATGAGTCCTATGCACTTAACGGAACCACCAGTGCTGAAACCTATCTGGTCATCGAAAAGATAATTGAGATCGCTAAGCGCGCAGGTGCTAACGCAGTTCACCCAGGCTATGGTTTCCTAGCTGAGAATGCTTCTTTCGCTCAAGCTTGTTTAGATGCAGGTCTTATTTGGATTGGCCCATCCCCTAAAGCAATCGATCAACTAGGTGACAAGGTTTCAGCTCGACACATTGCTGAAAAAGTTGGAGCACCACTTGCTCCTGGAACTTTGAACCCTGTTTCAGGTGCTGAAGAAGTTTTAGATTTTGTTGCTAAGCACGGTTTACCGATCGCTATCAAAGCGGCTTACGGTGGTGGTGGTCGAGGCATCAAGGTTGTTTATGAAAAAGCAGAAGTTGCTGAAGCTTTCGAATCAGCTACCCGTGAAGCAGTTGCTGCTTTTGGTCGTGGCGAATGTTTCGTTGAAAAGTATTTAGAGAAACCACGTCACGTTGAGACTCAGTGTCTAGCAGATAGCTTTGGCAATGTTGTTGTTGTTTCAACCAGAGACTGCTCCTTGCAGCGTAGACATCAGAAACTTGTTGAAGAAGCTCCTGCACCTTTCCTAACCGATGATCAGGTGAAGCGCCTTTACGAAGCATCAAAGGCAATCTTGAAAGAAGTTGGTTATCAGGGAGCTGGAACCTGTGAGTTCCTAGTTGCTCAAGATGGCACTATTTCATTCCTTGAAGTAAACACTCGTCTTCAAGTTGAGCACCCAGTATCTGAAGAAGTAACTGGACTTGATTTGGTTCGTGAACAATTCAGAATTGCTGAAGGTGGCAAGTTAGATTATTCAGACCCAGTAATCAAAGGTCACAGTTTCGAATTCCGTATCAACGGTGAAGACGCTGGAAGAAACTTTATGCCAGCACCTGGTTCAGTTCATGTCTTCAAAGTTCCTGGCGGTCCTGGTGTTCGAGTTGACACCGGTGTTGAAGCAGGTTCAGAGATCTCA
>WLIC01000158.1 GCA_009702405.1 Actinomycetota bacterium | reverse complement strand
GTCTCTCCACAAACTTTTGGGTTCGAACATAACGAGATCTCAAGTTCTCTTCCAAAATCTCCTTGAGCGCTGCATCTTCCGGGTTGGGAAGGTAAGCCAGTAAATGAATGCCGAAAGGCTCATGGCCTGGGATTCGACCTTCGGTAGTTATTTCGATACCGGGGATGAAGCTAAGACCCATTTGGGTGGCTAGCTCTGCAGCCTTTGCCCAACCATCTGTTCTGTCATGGTCAGTCAGGGCAAAGACATCTATACCTTCGGTTTTGACGTTCGATACAAGGTCTTCAACGATGTCTGCGCCATCGGAGTTCTTGGAATGAATGTGGAGGTCAATCTTCATGAGTTCTACCCTTCCCTACCTCTCCAAGATAACAGGGACTACCGACACGTTTTGGCTAAAACTGGCAGAATAAAAACATGAGCAAAGACGCATCTGAGAAATTAGCCGCCCGCGGGTCATCTAGATCACATCGCCCAACAGGAAGTGCTTTCGTAAAATACATCGGCAGTAATTGGGCAGTCGATAAATCCCCACTACCAAAACAACACGAGGTAGTTCCATTCGCAGCTAAGCGCCGTGCAACTGTTGCTAAAGCTTTCAACGGCAAGGTTGTGGTTATTGAAGCTGGTGGCGAAAAGGCTAGATCTAATGACACTGCATATCGTTTTCGACCACACTCAGCTTTCGCTCACCTAACCGGTTGGGGAACAGCTACTGTTCCAGATTCAGTTTTAGTTATTGACGCTAGAGGTAAAACACCTAAGTCAACTCTTTACTTCAGAGAAACTGCAGGCAAGAACACTGATGAGTTCTTTGCTAACTCAGCTATTGGAGAATTCTGGGTTGGTTCAAGACCAGGTCTAAAGCATGTTTCTGCACTGCTAGGTTTGCCAACCAAGTCTTTGAGCACTTTTGAAAAAGATCTAAAAGCTATTGATAAGAAACTTGTTCTTACTCTTGAGAAGAGCACAGCTCTGGTTGAGTTTGTTAGCGAACTAAGACTTATCAAAGATGAATATGAAATTGCAGAGATGAAGAAATCTGTTGCAGCTTCAATCAAGGGTTTCGAATCGGTTGTCAAGAATCTAAAAGCTGCTACTAAGCACCCTAGAGGTGAGCGCATCGTTGAAGGTGCTTTCTTTGCTCAGGCTAGAGCTGAAGGAAATGACTTAGGTTATGAAACAATTGCTGCAGCTGGTCACCACGCTTGCACTTTGCACTGGATCATCAATGATGGACCAGTAAAGCCAGGTGAACTGTTACTTCTTGATGCTGGTGTTGAGGTCGATAGCCTATACACCGCCGATGTGACTAGAACACTTCCTATCAACGGTAAGTTCTCGAAGATTCAGAAAGAGATCTACCTAGCAGTTCTCGAAGCAGCCGATGCGGTATTCGCAATGGCAAAGCCAGGAGTTACCTACTCTGAGATGCACAAGACAGCAATGAAAGTTATTGCTCAGAAGACTGCTAAGTGGGGTTTCTATAAAGGTGGTTACGAAGAGTCTCTGAAGCCTGAGAACCAGTGGCACCGCCGTTGGATGATTCATGGCACTGGACATCACCTAGGTCTAGATGTTCATGACTGTGCTCATGCAAGACGAGAGATGTATCACGATCATGTTCTTGAAGAAGGAATGATCTTCACTATCGAACCAGGTTTGTATTTTCACAAAGACGATTTAATGGTGCCTAAGGAATTCAGAGGTATCGGTGTTCGTATTGAGGACGATGTTCTAGTAACTAAAACAGGAGTTAAGAACTTAACCTCTGCTCTACCTAGAAAGCCTGAAGAGATTGAGAAGTGGATGGCGAAGCTAAAGGGTTAAGCCTCTAGTTGCCCGCCTTTAATAAAAGCTTCAGTTACTTCAACGGTTAGTTCGCTTGGCACAACTACCTCGTATTTTTTAGCGACAACTAAAGAACCGCTGGAAAAGCTTCTCTTGTTTTTAGCAACAGAAAATCTAATGACTTGGAACAGCATGCCAAATCCTGCACCAACCAAAATTGCTGATGGCAGGCTAAAAAGTGCTGTTGCAGTGCCTGTTGTTGAATAAGGAGCTGATCCAAATACCAAAAAGATAAGCAACCCTAACCAAGCACCAGTCATGGCACCACTTCGTGCCACTCTTCCGTAATTGATACGTCCCTTGATGCGTTCAACAGTTGAAAGATCGCTGCCAACAATGGCTATAGCGGTTGCTGGGAAGTTACCTCTAAGGATGCGCTCAACATAGGCCACTGCCTCTGGATAATTAGGGAAATCAGCAACGGTTGTGCCGTTTGGTAGTGATGTTGCAACACCAATTGGGGTCATAGGGTTTCTTTTTGCCATCTGACTAGTCTGCCAGAGTCTCAGGTCCTCGTCTAAGGTTAAGGGGTGAGTGCAACTAGAGTTTTCGTCGCCCGACTAGCGGGCTGTGGCGTCTTTGACCCTGCCGGTGATCGGGTAGGTAAAGTCATCGACGTTCTAGTGGCATACCGTAATTCAGGTGCCCCAAGGGCTACCGGAATGCTGATTGAGATTACTGGTCGCAGAAGAGTATTCGTACCTATTGCCAGAGTTACCTCAATTGCCCCAGGTCAGGTAATCACCAACGGTCTAGTTGACCTAAGAAGATTTACTCAACGAGGCCAAGAGGTAAGAGTTATTGCTGAAATGCTTGGCCGCAAGGTCAGCCTGAAAGATGGCTCTGGTCAAGGCACTATTGAAGATTTAGCTATTGAACTAAATGACCGCAAAGACTGGATTGTTAGCGACCTTTTCCTGCGTCGCCCTAAGACAACAGCTGCGCCATTCGGCCGTGGGTCAACCATGTTCAGCGAATGGAACGAAGTTATTGAAGAAGGCAGAACTGAGGAGAGCCAATCAGCTGAACAGTTGATTGCAACCTATTCAGACATGTTGCCAGCTGACCTTGCTAGCGCTCTGATGGACCTTCCTGAAGAGCGAATGATTGAAGTTGCTGAAGAACTAGATGATGAGCGTCTAGCTGATGTTTTGGAAGAGCTTCCTGAAGAAGAACAGATTGAAATTGTTCAGGACCTAGATGATGAGCGTGCTGCTGAAGTT
>WLIC01000157.1 GCA_009702405.1 Actinomycetota bacterium | reverse complement strand
TGAAGAGTCCAAGCAAGCTGGAGCTAGATCCCCAGCTGAGAAGCGCTTAGCCAAGATACTCAAAGACCAGAAAGGTCTTGACTGGACCCTCAAGTTCGTTGACCGGGTTATCCGACCAAGTGACATAAAAGTTGCTGCCATTGAATTAGCCAGACTCTCAAAAGATCTACCAAAGAGCCTGAGTTTCTTAGATCGAATCACAATTCGCATCGGTGGCTTACTAGCAAAGCCCTTTTCCTTCATTGTTATCCCAACCGCTAAAGCAAGACTTAGACAACTAGTTGGTCACCTCATAGCTGATGCGAGACCTGGCAAACTAACCAAACATATCGCCAAATCTAAATCAGATGGCATCAAACTGAATCTAAATCTTTTAGGTGAAGCAGTTCTAGGTGAATCAGAAGCCAACTACAGATATGAAGAAACTTTCAACTTACTCAAGCGTCCAGACGTTGATTATGTTTCAATAAAGCTCTCTGCTGTTGCAAGTCAGTTATCGATGTGGGGATTTGAACAAACAGTTCAAAGATTGGTCGACAAGCTAACACCGCTTTATGAATATGCGGCTAGCCAACCAACTCCAAAGTTTATTAACTTGGACATGGAAGAGTATCGAGACCTTGGTCTCACCATGCTCGTCTTCAAGAAACTTTTATCTAAAGAACAACTTCACAACCTTGAAGCCGGAATTGTTCTGCAAGCATATCTTCCTGATTCATTTGAAGCACTAAAAGAACTAACTGACTTTGCTCAAACTAGAACTGCTAACGGTGGAGCTGGCATCAAAGTTCGAATAGTAAAAGGTGCAAACCTAGCAATGGAAATCGTAGATGCGAAATGGCATGGTTGGGAACTTGCAACGTATTCAACTAAAGCTGATAGCGATGCGAATTACAAAAGACTTATCGATTACGCCTTAGATGCTAAACGCATCAAAGCTCTTCGCGTTGGTATCGCAGGACACAATCTTTTTGATTTAGCTTTTGCTCACAAACTTTCAGTTGCTAGAGAAGTATCTGACCGTGTTGAGTTTGAAATGTTGCAAGGAATGGCGCAGCACCTATCTGCTCAGGTAAAAAAGAGTGTTGGTTCACTGTTGCTATACACGCCGGTAGTTAGACCAAGTGAATTCCAGGTTGCTGTTGCATACCTAACCAGAAGACTCGAAGAGAATGGTTCACCAGAGAATTTCATGTCTGGTGTTTTCGATATCACTTCTAATCAAGATGTCTTTGATCGTGAACGCATGAGATTCGAAACTTCGCTTAGAAGAATGGATGAACTTGGTCCATCACAAAACAGAACTCAAAACAGACTTGTTGAAAAAGCAACACAGAGCAAAACTTTTACTAATGCAGCTGACACAGATCCAGCGCTACCTAATAACAGAGACTGGATAAGACAAGTTCTCGCAGCAGCTAAACAACTAGACGGTAAATTACAAACTCATGAGTCACACGTTGCTAAAGCTGCAATAGAAACCTATGAAATAGAGCAACTAGTTAGCCAAACAAGAGAAGCAGCAGAGAGCTGGGCAGTAGATCCGGCAAGAAGAAAAGAACTTCTCCTGAAAGCAGGGGCAGAACTAGCCAACAGCAGGGGATCATTGCTTCAGCTAATGATTGCAGAAGCAGGTAAAACATTTGCCGAAGCAGATTCAGAGCTAAGTGAAGCAGTTGACTTTGCTAACTTTTATGCTCATTCAATAGATGAGATAACAACAACTGAAGTGTTAGATGGAGTCACCTTCATTCCTCACAAGCTAGTTGTTGTTACCCCGCCATGGAACTTCCCTGTTGCTATTGCTGCTGGCGGAGTTCTTGCTGCTCTGGCGGCAGGATCTGCAGTAATCATTAAGCCAGCACCACAGGTAGTGAACTGTGTGATTGCTATGGTGGAGACTCTTTGGCGAGCAGGTATTCCTAAGGATGTGCTTCGTATAGCCCTGGTCCCTGATAACGAACTCGGCTTACAGCTAGTTGGGCACCCTCAGGTTGATTCAGTAATTCTTACCGGATCTTTTGAGACAGCCCAGTTATTCAAGAACTACCGACCAAGGATGAACCTTGCTGCTGAAACCAGCGGTAAGAATGCAATAGTCATTACACCTTTTGCGGATCTTGATTTAGCAGCTAATGATTTAGCTAAGAGTGCTTTTGGTCATGCTGGCCAGAAGTGTTCTGCTGCGAGCCTCGGTATCTTGGTTGGTTCTGTTTATAAGAACAAACAGTTCCTCAAGCAACTGGTTGACTGTGTTGAATCAATGAAGGTCGGTTTTGGGCCTCAAGCTGATGCAACAGTTGGTCCACTTATCGAACTTCCTAGCCCTAAATTACTCAGAGCGCTAACCACTTTAGAGCCAGGTGAAAGCTGGTTACTAGAACCTAAGCAACTAGATGAATCAGGACGCCTATGGCGACCAGGTATCAAACTTGGTGTTCAACCTAAATCTTTCTTCCACCTAACTGAAGTATTTGGGCCAGTGCTTGCTCTGATGCAAGCTAAAGACTTAACGCATGCGCTCGAATTACAAAATGCCACTGACTATGGTTTGACTGCAGGCATTCACTCTTTGAATACAGCTGAGATAAAAACATGGTTAGAAGAAATCGATGCAGGAAACCTTTATGTGAATAGAGGTATCACCGGAGCAATAGTTGAAAGACAACCTTTCGGGGGTTTCAAGAGATCAGCAGTTGGTTACGGACTTAAAGCAGGTGGAAGAAACTATCTACTTCAGTTTGGTCACTTTGAAGATTCAGGTGATGTTACTCATAGCTCTGATAGCACTAGTTCAAGTTTTGAAAACATGATGAAACAAAACGTACCTGAAGACAAAGTGAATTGGTTAGACCAAGCACGTATTAGTGATAACTACTGGATCAAAAACATTTATCAAGTTAAAGATCTTGATGGTGGTGATTTAGAGGTGGAAGGAAACTACCATCGATACTTACCTGCTAAGAACATTCTCATTCGAGTTAGTTCAAATGCAACTATTGAAGAATTTATTAGAGTGATTCACTCTGCTCTACTAAGTGGTGCAAAATTCAAGCTCTCAATTGATTCGGGTTTTACTAAGT
>WLIC01000156.1 GCA_009702405.1 Actinomycetota bacterium | reverse complement strand
TCTGATAGCACTAGTTCAAGTTTTGAAAACATGATGAAACAAAACGTACCTGAAGACAAAGTGAATTGGTTAGACCAAGCACGTCTTAGCGATAACTACTGGATCAAAAACATTTATCAAGTGAAAGAACTTGATGGTGGTGATTTAGAGGTAGAAGGTAACTACCATCGATACTTACCTGCTAAGAACATTCTTATTCGAGTAAGTTCAAATGCAACTATTGAAGAATTCATTAGAGTGACTCACTCTGCTCTACTAAGTGGCGCAAAATTCAGGCTCTCAATTGATTCGGGTTTTACTAAGTCAACAGGAGTTGAACTTGGGGCATTGGTGAACAGGTTGAATGAAGAGGGTAGAGATGTTCGGTTTGAATCTGAAGAAGAATTCAATCCAAATATCCGACCTGGTACTCGTTTGATACTTATTGGCGCGAGGGACGAAAAGACCAGCCAATTACAAGCCAACCCTGACCTATTTGTAATAGCGGGGAAAGCAACCAAGTCAGGAAGAGCAACTTTGCTTGCTTTCTATCGTGAGCAATCCATCTCAATTACGCAACATCGCTTCGGAGCTATCTCAGCTGAGCTAGTTAACATCTTTAAACCGCTAGGGTAAAGCCATGACTGACCTACCTATTACCAGAACCTATAACGACTCTTTCGGCGTTGAAATCACTTTTTATGTGTGGCCGATAGAAAAACCTAAAGCCATCGTTCAGATAGCTCATGGACTCGGTGATCACGCTAGAAGATATGACCACCTAGCTCATGCTCTTAACAAGGCTGGTTACTCGGTTTATGCAGATGATCACAGGGGTCACGGTGTTACCGGTAAGAAGCAGGTTGCTAGTGGTGCAACTAAGACCATGGGCAACTTAGGTAAAGGTGGCATCAAAGCTGCTTTTGAACAAGTTCATGAGATGACCAACATCATCAAAGCTGAGAACCCAGGGGTTAAGTTGGTTCTCTTCGGACACTCTTATGGTTCATTTATTTCTCAGAAACTTATCAACCAGTATTCAAATGAATACGATGCTGCAATTCTTTCTGGTTCATCACTTCTAGTTCCTGGTGTTCTAGGAGCCGGTGGCTTTAACAAGAAGTGGGATAAAGAACCAGGTGCTACTGGTTACGAATGGCTTTCCAGAGATAAAGAAGTCGGCAAGGCTTTTGCCGCTGATCCACACACCTTCTATGCAGCAGCAGCCAAGGTATTTGGTGTTCCAAATGCAATTCAGTTGTTCTTCACACCTAAGCGTGGAATAAGAACAGATCTACCGTTATTACTTCAAGCAGGTAGCGATGACCCTATTGGTGCTGAGCGTGGCAACCAGATGCTAGCTAACACCTATAGAAATAAGTGTGGGCTTGAGAATGTAACTGCAATCATTTACCACGATGGCAGACATGAGATGTATAACGAGATAAACAAAGAAGATGTTATTCGTGATCTTCTAGCCTTTATCAAAGCTAACGTCGCTTAATTTAGTTCTCTAGCTAACAGGTCATGAGTTTCAGGGTGACGCTTCATATAGGTAACAACGTATGGGCAAACTGGCCAGACTTTACCTAGGTTCTTTTCTCTGACATCAGCAAAGGCTTCTCTCATCAGGATGGCCGCATAGTTCTTACCTTGGTGAGCAGGATCAACTTCTGTGTGAGGAAACTGCATCTCATCACCTACGAATACGTAGTCTGCGTGACCTATCTTTTCCTCGCCTAGCCACAATTCATAACGGCTTAGCTCTGGATTGTGTAAAACATGTGGGTCCATGATGTTAATCTCTTTCTGTGCAGAACAATTCAAACTACCGAGTTATCCAAGGCGATAACCTCGCTGTTTTGCAGTCTATTCCTGATGAGAGTGTTCAACTGATATATGTTGATCCTCCTTTCAACACAGGCAGAGTCCAATCAAGAGGGTCTTCAACCACCACTAGAACAGAGACCGGTAACCGTATTGGCTTCAAAGGCCAACGCTACGAAATAATCAAAGAGACAGTGCTCAGTTACGACGATGAGTTCAAGGACTACTGGTCTTTCCTAGAACCAAGGCTTGAAGAAGCTTGGCGAATTTTGAATGAAACAGGAACACTGTATTTACACCTTGATTACAGAGAATCCCACTACGCCAAAGTTTTACTAGATGCTCTGTTTGGTAGAGAGTGTTTCCTCAATGAAATCATTTGGGCTTATGACTACGGAGGCAAAGCTAAATCTAGATGGCCTTCTAAACATGACACCATCTTGGTTTATGTGAAGAACCCAGATAAGTATTACTTCAACAATGAAAGTGTTGATCGTGAACCATACATGGCACCAGGACTAGTCACTCCTGAGAAGGTTGCTAAAGGTAAATTACCAACAGATGTTTGGTGGCATACCATCGTTTCACCTACTGGTAAAGAAAAGACCGGTTACCCAACTCAAAAGCCTTTAGGAATTCTTAGAAGAATTATTCAAGCTAGTTCCAAAGAAGGTGACACCGTTCTCGACTTCTTTGCAGGTTCTGGAACTACCGGACATGCTGCATCTTCACTAAATAGAAACTTTATTTTGATAGATCAAAACCCTGAAGCTATTCAGGTTATGAAAGAACGATTTAGTTCTTTACCGGTTTCATTCGAGAACTAGTTTCTTTAGAAACAAATAACACAACAAGAGTTGTGATGATGGTCAGAATAGTTGCAACAGCTAAAGCCATTCCATAGTTCTGATTACCTGGTCTTGAAATCAATTGATACATCAACATCGGAACTGTTGATTGATCACCATATGCAAGCAAACTAGCTGCACCAAACTCACCTAAGGAAACCAAAGCACTAAAAGCGATAGCTGTTTTCAAAACAGGTTTCACTAGTGCTAAATCCACGTAGAAGAATATTTGTCTTTTACGAGCACCGTCAGTCATAGCTTGTTCTCTAGTTGCATGATCTATTGCTAGTAGTGCTGGGTATAAAACACGAACAACCATAGGTATTGCCAAAATTGCTTGAACTAGTGGCACGAAATACCAAGCTGATCTCAACCAAGCAATGTTGCCTGTCAAAGTAATCAGATAACCTAGACCAATGACAACAGATGACACCCC
>WLIC01000155.1 GCA_009702405.1 Actinomycetota bacterium | reverse complement strand
ATCAATGCACTTCTTACGTGATCTGCTACGACTCTAAGACGAACATCATCAGATTCATCAGCACCGTAAGTTTTGCCAGCAAGTTCTGCAGCAAGGTCAAGCACAGGTCTAACCTGATCAATTTCGTAAAGGTTCTCAACACCTTGCAAGAGGAATGCAACGCGCTCGAGCCCCATACCTGTATCGATGTTCTTCTTTGGAAGCTCTCCCAGAATCTCGAAGTCTTCTTTGCCGCCGCCAGCGCCGCGTTCATACTGCATGAACACAAGGTTCCAGATCTCGATGTAACGATCTTCGTCAGCCTCAGGTCCACCCTCAACACCGTAAGCAGGGCCACGGTCAAAGTAAATCTCGGAACAGGGACCAGCTGGTCCTGGTTGCCCAGTTGACCAGTAGTTATCCTTCATGCCACGTTTTTGAATTCGATCCAGTGGAATGTCAGCTACTTCACGCCAAATTGCAATTGACTCTTCATCGTCTTTGTAAACAGTTACCCAGAGCAACTCTTTGTTGAAACCTAAGCCACCTTCAGAGACATCCTTGGTAAGGAACTCCCAAGCGTAAGCAATTGCTTCACGCTTGAAATAGTCACCAAAGGAGAAGTTTCCGTTCATTTGGAAGAAAGTACCGTGTCGAGTAGTCTTACCGACTTCTTCGATGTCTAGTGTTCTCACACACTTCTGAACGCTTGTTGCCCTGGCGTAAGGAGCAGGGATAAGACCTGACATGTAAGGAATGAAAGGCACCATTCCGGCAACTGTAAAAAGTAAGGATGGATCTTCGCTGATGAGCGAAGCGCTAGGAACTACTACGTGGTCTTTGCTTGCAAAGAACTCTAGCCACCGATTGCTAATTTCGGCTGTTTTCATTTCTAAATCTTACGCTTAGAAGTCGCTGACTTAGCGGATTTGGCCTCTTGCTCTCGATAACCATCAGATACAGCATTAGCAAAAGTTTTAATTTTGTCGCCAGCTTGATCTAGAGCTTTCTTGGCTTCTGGGTTTGCTTCGATTTGTCTAGCTAGATAAACGCCTATTGCGATACCAGCAATCAGCACTGCTGTCTTACGCATGACTATTTCTTCTTCTTACCTAGAAGGCCGGTAACACCTTTAACAATTTCACCGACGCGTAATAGAGGTCCACCGATGGTGGTGGTAAACGAGTTGATAAGTGAAGCCAGGTTGGAAGTTGCGTCTACTACGTTGTCAGTGATGACGTCAATTTTCTCTAACTGCTTGTTAGTTGACTTGGTAGTCTCAGTTAGCTCATCAAGAAGTGGAATTAGTGAATCTCCGGTGTCACGAATAGTCGCAGAAGTAGCGTCAATGAGCTTAGAAACCTTAAGCAGAGTAATTACTAATGCAATTACCAAGACTGCGAAAGCGACTGCGCATATGATTGCCGCTAAATCTGCACCATTCATGATTAGACCGTTTTCTTAGCGAGCTGCGTAGTACTCAACCACAAGCTGTACTTCACAGGTGATTGGGACTTCAGCACGCTTAGGGCGACGAACAAGAACAGCCTGAAGCTTGTCTAGTTCAACAGATAGGTAGCCAGGAACTGGAGGAAGAACATCAACGTGTCCACCAGCAGCTGCAACCTGGAAAGGCTCGGTTGTTTCGCTCTTAGAAGCAACGTGGATCATTTGACCAACCTTGACGCGAGCTGAAGGACGGTCAACACGAAGTCCATCAACCAAGATGTGACGGTGAACAACCATCTGACGAGCCTGTGCCATGGTACGAGCAAAACCTGCTCGGTGCACAAGTGCATCCAAACGCATTTCCAAAAGCTCTACTAGATTTTCACCTGTTAGACCTTCGGTGCGCTTTGCATCGTTAAAAGTCTTGCGAAGCTGAGCTTCACGAATTCCGTATTGTGCGCGAAGACGCTGCTTCTCACGAAGACGAACTGCGAAGTCGCTATCAGTCTTACGCTTGGTGCGACCGTGCTGACCTGGAGCGTAAGGACGCTTTTCCATGTACTTTGCTGCTTTTGGAGTTAGGGCAATACCCAATGCGCGAGACAAACGAGTCTTGCTTCTTGTGCGTGTGGTTTTAGACACGTATTCCTTTCAAAGAATGCTTACAAATAAAAGTTTTGCGCCTGGTGCATCTTGGCTAAATAAGATTCACACACCGGTTAGTTCGCTCGCAGCCATGAGCGTCACTTGGTCGGCAACCTGTCAATCTTAGCAGTTAGCAGGTTGTTGATGCCACTACCTATCTAGGATCTGCCTCGAAGTTTCAATAGCTTGCCAAGCCGCTCTATGAGGGTTAGCTCATAGCCTGCCGGCTTTGGTTGGTAGTACCGCTTGTCTGCATCTCCGGTTGGCAAATAATCTTGCATGGATACTCCTGAAGCCAGATCATGTGGGTATTCATAGCCAATACGGTCATTTTCTATGTTTGAAGACCTTAAATGTGCAGGCACTGGAGGGGTATAACCCGCTTTGACCTCTGCCAGAGCAGAATTTATAGCGTTATAGGCCGCGTTCGATTTAGGCGCTAAGGCAAGGTAAATAGTGGTTGAGGCCAGAGGAATCATGCCTTCTGGCATGCCTATCTGAGCTACAACATTCATGGTGGCATTAGCTAGGCCTAGGGCAGATGGGTCAGCCAACCCAATGTCCTCAGCTGCCAGAATCACCAGTCTCCTAGCGATAAACCTAGGGTCTTCCCCGCCTTCAATCATTCTGGCCAGCCAATGCAGTGCAGCGTCAGGATCTGATCCGCGCACAGACTTTATAAATGCACTGATTATGTCGTAGTGCTGGTCTCCTGTGGCGTCATATCTTGCCAATGCGGTCGGCAAACTGGCTTGCACGGATTCAGATGTGAGTTCTCCTATTTGTTGCTTCCTAGCGTTAACCGCAATGGTTTCAAGGATTGTCAGGGCTCTTCTAGCGTCCCCTCCAGCAAGCCTTGCTATTTTAGCC
This sequence comes from Actinomycetota bacterium, assembly GCA_009702405.1. Next base: position 155 of record WLIC01000155.1, on the reverse strand, counting down.
AATACTGAGTCATCGGCCATGAATTCAGAATTCAATCCCCTTTCATCAACCAGAGCTCTCCTGAGAATGGCTACTAAATCTGAATCGTCCAGCTCAACAAGCCTGAATAGAGTCGCCCGAGACATAATCGCTGAGGTAAGAGCAAATAGAGGGTT
>WLIC01000154.1 GCA_009702405.1 Actinomycetota bacterium | reverse complement strand
AGTTCGTATGGATATTGATCGTCACCTTGTTTACTTCAATGGTGAAAAAGTAGCGATGCCTCTAAAAGAATTTGAATTACTTGAGATGTTCTTAGAGAACAGAAACCGAGTGCTTACCAGAGGTCAGATCATTGACAGAGTTTGGGGAGCTAACTACTACGGTGACACGAAGACACTTGATGTTCACGTGAAGAGACTTAGATCAAAGATTGAAGCAGACCCAGCAAGGCCTATGCACCTTTTGACCGTTCGCGGTCTTGGTTACAAATACGAGGTTTAGTTAGAACTAAGACCTGCAACAAGGTCGGTGTATTGCGGCAAGGTTGCATCCATGATTGGCACATTGACGCTTGATTCATCAGTTTCTGTGTAAATGACGAAATTGACCATATCTCCTGGCTTGCCAGCTAAATCAATCTGTAGCGGCTTAGTGCCCTGGTAACCAAAGTTCAGAACTTGGTATGCACCTACGTTGAATTCACGGTATTCGGTTTTACCTGTTGCGTTTTTGAACTTGATTGCAAAAGTGGTAGCTGTGCTTCCAGAGTTAGCAAAAGCACCAAAGAAGCCAGTGTGTCCCTGGTTATCAGTGAAGTAGATGAGGTTTCTAGCTTTTAGACGACCAATGTCAGTCTGTGAACCATCGCTAGGTGCGTAGTAATCAAGAGATGCAACAGGGCTTGTGAAGTTGCAGCCTGTTGTTGTTAGCACTGCGGTTAGGGCGATAACTGATCCTAGAATTGCGCGACGAATAAGCAATTTTCCTCCTGATTGAACGCTTCTAGTCTATCGGCTCTAAAAATAGGTACCTGTGGTAAACTTGGGGTTTGCGAAGGGAAAGCTATCCATGGAATTCAAAAAGGGACTGACAGTTGTCTACCCGCACCACGGAGCCGCCGAGATTCTAGAAGTTGCTAAAAAGGAATTCCGTGGTGAGAAGAAGCTTTACCTGAAACTAAAGGTTGAGCAGGGAAACCTCATTATTTGGGTTCCAGCTGAGACAGCTGAATCTGAGGTTGGCGTTAGAGACGTTATCGATGCTAAGGGTGTCCGTAAGGTCGAGGCCAAGCTAAAAGAAGAATTCATTGAAGAGCCAACCAACTGGTCAAGAAGATTCAAGGCCAACCAGGAAAAGCTTGCTTCAGGAGACGTGATGAAGGTTGCCGAGATCGTTCGTGACCTTTGGAGACGTCAGCAGGACCGTGGTCTTTCAGCCGGTGAAAAGCGTATGCTAGCCAAGGCGATGCAGATCTTGGTATCTGAACTTGCTCTTGCCCTCAAAGTCGATGACGCTGGGGCAGAGGCACATATTCTCAAGGTTTTGGCTAAGGGTGCCAAGTAACCTTCAGTAAATCTTTGCCCAACTAGGAGGCACATGATGAGCAGAATCGCTGTCATTCTTGTTGCCGCCGGCGACGGAACACGACTGGGTGCAGGCATACCTAAAGCACTGGTCAAAGTATCTGACAAGACTCTTTTAGAGCATGCCCTGGAGAACATCCTGGAAATCAAGAACTTAGTTCAAGTTGTTGTTGCCTCACATGAAGATCGCGTTGAAGAGTTTGCAGCTATCGCTAGAGAATTTGTCAAAGACAAGGTTGAACTTGTATTCACTCCCGGTGGTTTATCAAGACAGGGCTCAATAGCCAATGCTTTGCAAGAGGTTACTCAAGGCGATGTCGTCTTAGTTCATGATGCAGCAAGGTGTTTTGCACCTGCTTCATTATTTGAACGAGTTGCTAATGCAGTTATTGAAACTGGTTTCGGTGTTGTTCCAGTGTTACCTGTTGCTGACACCATCAAACAGGTCAAGCAAGATGTTGTCTTAGCAACAGTTGATCGGGATGAGCTAAGAGTTGCTCAGACACCTCAAGGTTTCCTAAGAGAAAAACTAGTTAAGGCATACAAGGACGCATCAGCAGATTTCACCGATGATGCATCTCTAATGCAATCAACCGGCGAAGTTATTAGAGCTGTGCCAGGAGATGCAATGGCATTCAAGATTACTGTTCAAGCAGATCTTGAATATGCAGAGCTATTACTTAATGGTGCAACTGAGCAACGCTCAGGTATCGGCACAGATGTTCACAAGTTTGCGGTTGGTAAACCGCTCTATCTTGGAACTGTGCTCTGGCCAGGTGAAGATGGTCTTGAAGGTCACAGTGATGGCGATGCGCTCTCACATGCCATCGTTGATGCTTTGCTAGCAGGCGCAGGACTTGGGGATATTGGTTCTAACTTTGGTGTTGATAAGCCGGAGTATGCAGGTGCTAATGGTTCAGTGTTTATTACTGAAACTTTGAAGTTGTTAGCCAGTGTTGGTTGGTCTGTTGTGAATGTTTCTGTTCAGTTGATCGGTAATAAACCAAAGCTTGCACCTAGAAGAGTTGAAGTTGAAGCTGCTCTGACAGCTCTAGTTGGAGCACCGGTTAGTTTAGGTGCAACAACCACTGATGGCCTTGGTTTCTTAGGTTCATCTGAAGGAGTTGGGGCTGTTGCCACCGCTCTAATTCAGAGGCCCAAAGGTAGGCTCTAGTCGTGGCACTTGAACTCTTTGACTCTAAGTCACAGACACTTAGAGCCTTTACACCCCTGACCGCAGGGCATGTTGAGATGTATGTGTGTGGGCCAACAGTGCAATCTGCACCTCACCTAGGTCACCTAAGAAGCGCTTTGGTTTACGACCTATTAAGAAGATGGCTGATGGCTACCGATCACACCGTGACCATGGTGAGAAACGTAACTGACATCGATGACAAGGTTTTAGTCAATGCTGGTTCTCGTGACTGGAGAGAGTACGCTAAAGAAGTTGAACAAACTTTTGATGATGCTTACCTTGCTCTCAACATTCTTGAACCAACCCATAAGCCTCATGCCACTGAACACATTGAAGACATGATCAAACTCACTGAGAAATTGATCACACTAGGTCATGCTTACCAAGCAACAGATGGTTCAGCAAACGTATTCTTTGATACTGCGTCCTGGCCTATCTATGGTGAACTAACTAATCAGAAGTTAGAAAACATGGAAGGTGAAGCAGATAATACTTTTGGTAGAAAATCTCCTAATGACTTTGCACTATTCAAAGCACATAAAGAGGATGAGCCAGATACAGCTGCT
>WLIC01000153.1 GCA_009702405.1 Actinomycetota bacterium | reverse complement strand
CTGGTGCGCAAAGATATGCGAGCCCATGCTCTACCAATCGGCCCAAGGCTATCTGGGCGATAAACCTTATTCATTTACTCTTCGTTCTTAAAAGTGCGGAACATGTAACCGACGCCACGTTTAGTTTGAATTAGTTGGTTCTTACTTAGTGGATCAATCTTCTTACGAAGGTATGAAACATAGCTTTCGACAATTCCTTGTTCACCGTTGAAGTCATATTCCCAAACGTGATCAAGAATCTGGTCTTTGCTCATAACTCGGTTGGCATTACCCATTAGGAATCTAAGAAGTTTGTATTCGGTAGGGGAGAGTTCAATCTCCGTTCCATTGACGAATACTTCATGAGCATCCTGGTTGATTTTGATTTCGCCGACTTCGATGATGCTCTCTTCAACTTCTTGTTTTCTAGTTCGTCTGAGAATGGCATTGATGCGAGCAATGACCTCATCGATGCTAAATGGCTTAGTCATGTAATCGTCGCCACCTACGGTAAGGCCAGTTACTTTATCTCCACGGTCGTCTCTAGCACTTAGGAATAGCACTGGTAGATCGATATCCATTGAACGAAGCTTCTTAGTTACGCTGAAGCCACTCTGGTCAGGCAGCATGACATCGAGAACCATGATGTCTGGTTTTGCTTTTTCGGCAACTGCAACTGCCTCGGTTCCGGTTCCTACGGAATAGACGCTGAAGCCAGCGAATTTCAAACCAGCTTCTAGGAGGTCTCTGATGTTCTTTTCGTCATCGACGATTAGTACCTTAGGGTTCTTCATGCCTCTAATCTGTCAGCAACTGTTAGTTAAAGGCTGAAGATAGCCTGAGTGTTTCCTGAGAGAAGATGACCTAAAGGTCAACGGCATCAGTGATTTCGTAGGCATAGCCCTGCTCGGCTAGGAAGCGCTGACGGTTCTGAGCAAAGTCCTGATCCACTGTGTCTCGGGCTATCAGGGTATAGAAGCTAGCGGTTCTGCCATCAGCCTTAGGTCTCAATAGTCGACCTAGTCGTTGGGCTTCTTCCTGTCTTGAACCATACGATCCAGATATCTGGATGGCTACCGACGCCTCAGGTAAGTCAATGGAGAAGTTAGCAACCTTAGAGACAACCAGGACAGAGATTCTGCCTTCCCTAAATTCAGCAAATAAACGCTCACGTTCACTAACCGGGGTATCTCCAGTGATCAGCTCTGCTTTTAATGCAGCGGCAACAGCATGGAGTTGATCAATGTATTGACCGATAACCAGAGTTGGTTCACCAGCATGCTTTGCTAATAGTTTTTGAATAACCGGAATCTTGATTGGCGAAGATGCAGCTAAGCGATACTTGTCATCTTGATTAGCTATGGCATATTCCAGATGCTCAAGTTCAGGTAAATCAATTCGCACTTCATAGCAAGCAGCAGGAGCAATGTATCCTTGCGCTTCAATTTCTTTCCAAGGTGCATCAAAGCGCTTAGGTCCAATCAGTGAAAAGACATCGCCTTCTTTTCCATCTTCACGAACAAGAGTTGCTGTTAGTCCAAGTCTTCGTCTTGCTTGCAAATCAGCAGTCATCTTGAAGATAGGTGCAGGAAGTAAATGAACCTCATCGTAAACAATCAGTCCCCAGTCATGATCATTGAGTAGTGCTAGATGAGCATATTCATTCTTACGCTTGGTGGTAAGAATTTGATAGGTTGCGATAGTTACTGGAGCTATCTCTTTTAGTGAACCAGAGTATTCACCGATCTCATCTTCCGTAAGAGTTGTTCGCTTGAGTAGTTCAGCTTTCCACTGTCTAGCTGAAACAGTGTTGGTAACCAGAATCAGTGTGTTGGTTTTAGCAACCGCCATGGTGGCAGCACCAACAATTGTTTTACCAGCACCACAGGGTAAGACAACAACTCCTGAGCCGCCTTCCCAAAACTTTTCAACTGCTGCACTTTGGTAGTTGCGCATACTCCAACCTGATTGAACTAAATCAATCTCGTGCGGTTTACCTGGAGTGTATCCAGCGAGGTCTTCTGCAGGCCAACCTAGTTTTAGAAGTTCCTGTTTGATTTGACCTCTAGCCCAGTCAGCGATGCGCCAAGTATTAGGGTCGATGCGATCTAGGAGTAAGTCGTTTACTCTTCTTTGTCTTGTGGTTTCAACTAAAACAGCAGGTTCTGCTGAATGTAATTGAAGATCACCATCAGGACCTTTTTGAATTACCAGACGACCGTAACGAGCCATGGTCTGTTGGATGTCAACGCGAATGGATGCTGGAACAGAGAACTTGGCATAGCGGTCAAGCACCGCTAAAACAAAGTCACTGTCGTGGCCGGCAGCTCTAGCATTCCATAGACCTAGCTTTGTAATTCGGTAGGTGTGAACATGCTCTGGAGCTCGCTCCAGTTCAGCAAATACAGCTAGGTCATGCCTAGCGTCAGCGGCCTGCCAGTGATCAACTTCAAGCAGGGCAGTTTTATCGCTTTGAACGATTAGAGGTCCGCCAGACATCCTTCTAGCCTATGCGAACAGAGGTGATGCTGGTTAGCGGTAGCACTCTTTCACAGTCAGCCTTGCGATCTCTCGCCCTTAGGCGACCGTTAGCCAGCCCTGATGGCTCTAGGGTGAACTGTCTGGTCTGACCGTTGATATTCACTGAGACTTCGATGCTGCCCTTGTTCTTGATGACCATCTCTAGTTGTCTGACAATGTCTCCGCCTTGAGGGGCTTCACCTAGACGTTTGTCGTGATCGCGCCAACGGCTGATGTCAGCGAGCACCGATTTGGTATCTGACTGAATTGAGTCTGCCCCACCAGCAGCACTCCAGTTGCTAATGACCTTACCTTTGGCATCCTTGCGGATAGCAGCGTATTTACTATCTCTGAGTTGGTAGTAAACGATATCTAGTTCAAAGCGGGATTCCAAAGTGGTCTCATCAACTCTTGTGATTGAAATAGTTTTCAGATTTGTGTCATTCAATATTTGAGTAAGCAGAATTGGTTCATTTGATCTGATCAAAGTTCGATTAGTTGATTCAGTTAAGACAAGCCTTCCGAATCTCTGAGCAGCTTCACGGATCAGATAGTCAACCGGCTGTGGTAGCGGAGCATCAGATAACTTAGCTAGAAGTTCTCTAATGGATTTTTCAGTCAAACCAGTTTCCAGACCATAGG
>WLIC01000152.1 GCA_009702405.1 Actinomycetota bacterium | reverse complement strand
CTGCAAAACTTTCAGCAAACGTTTACAGTAAGGTAATTGCTAGTAATGGTGCTGTTTTGGAAACAGTCAAGAACAACTAGAGCTCTTTAGGGGCGGGGAGGATAACCCAATGGTTCCTGGTGCACGCCCTACTTATGCAGTAATAGCTAAGACTGCTGGAGTATCCGAAGCGACTGTCTCTCGTGTTCTAAATGGTGATGAAAGCGTTCATCCTGAAAGAGCTAGAAGAGTTCAAGAAGCCGTTGAAAAGCTTGGCTACAAGAAAAACCGCGTTGCCTCTGCCCTAGCCTCTGGCCGAACAGGCCTTATCGCTGTTGTTATTGATGATGATCTCTCAGTGTTCGCTGACCCGTTCTGGGGAACTGTTACTTCAGGTGTTTCTCGTGTTCTTCAGGAGAACGGTTTACACACCGTTCTAATGATTTCTCCAGTTGGTTCATTAGAGGGTGGTGTTTCGCACTACCTCAAATCAGGTGAAGTTGATGGTGCTATCTTCTTTGTACTGCACAGCGATGCTCTTGTAAATGATCTAAAAAAGCGTGGCTTACCGCTAGTTATTACCGGCACCCCACACTCCAGCACGGACATCCCTTTTGTTGATACCGATAACTTTGGTGGGGCATACACAGCCACTAAACACCTGATGAGTCAGGGCTGTAAGAAGGTTGGCATCATCACAGGTGACATTGGAACTACAGCTGCTAAACAGCGTTTAGACGGCTATCTGCAGGCTTATCGTGAGAGCGGGCACCTGCCAGGTAAGGGCCTTATCTGCGAAGGAGACTACTCCTTTGAATCAGGTAAAAAGCATGCTCAGGCCCTGCTAGAGACCCATCCAGACCTAGATGGCATCTTTGCAAGCAATGACCTTATGGCTATGGGAGCTATTGCTGTTTTAGAGTCAGCCGGTAAGTCAGTCCCAGCTCATGTTCGAGTAGTTGGCTTCGATGATGCTTTGATAGCTCAAACCTCAAGACCAGCTTTGACAACTATTCGCCAGGATGTTGTTGCCTTGGGTGAGGCAGCAGCAACTTTGATGATTGCTCAGCTCAATGGGCTGGAGATCGAACCCAAAATTCTGCCGACAGAACTGATCATTCGTGAGAGCGCCTAGCTCTAGATAACGAATTGGTAACTACCCGCGAAACCGCTTTCACGAACCTCTTCTTCGGGATAATCTGCTTATAGGAAGTGTGTGCGCACTCCGAAAGATATTGAGTCTGGCGCACCCTTTCCCATTCAAATCCTTCGGTGACACCCTTCCCCATTAGAAGAAGGACTAACCATGAACATGACCTCAAAAAAGCTCGGAGCATTAGTTGCAACCGCTTTGCTTTCAGTTGTAGGTATCGGGGCTATCTCAGCTCCAGCCCATGCAGCGGACTGCCCATATCCTGTTACTGATCAGACTACAAACGATCATCCTAAAGACACCATTCGTCTAATTAGCCCAGTGCTAACCGAAGACAACTCAATCAAGAGATATGACTTTGAAAACCAATTCACTATTGACTGTGACTGGTTCGGTGTTGGTATGCGTTTCAACCAGGTCTATGTTCCATTTGGTCTTCGCACCAGCCTAACTTTCCACGCAGCTAACGCTGCGGGTGTTCCTCTTGCTAACACTGTTGTTACTCTTCGTGCTAACAAGGGTTACTCAAACTCAAACGCAGCTGTTCGTGTTAACGGAATCAAGGCTCGTCCAGCTCCTGCTAACGCATCAGATGGTGCAAACGTTACAGCGACTACAGACGTGAACGGAAACGTAACCTTCGTTATCAGCTCACCAGATGACTGCACAACTTACGGTGGTGTGTTACCAGCAGCTCCAACACACCTAGATTCAGATACACCTAATGACCGTAACGCTGACCCAACAACAGACTGCTACAGCCAGTTCCTACCAAGCATCACCGGTGAGAAGACTGACTCAGCTGACTTCGTTGAACTTCACTACTTCGATTCATCTGCATTGTCATACAACGCAACCGAAGTCTCTCTTGCTTTGCTAGCACCAACTCTTGATGGCACAAACTCCATCGCAGGTGAAGGTGTTGTTCAGGCTTATGCACCTCTTGCTTCTAAGCAGATCATTGCTTTCCAAGCAACTAAAGAAGATGGTTCATACGCACGTAACCAGGCTGTATCTGTTCGCATTAACCTTGCTAACTCAGGAGCAAATGCAAAGATCACAGCAGGTATCGTAGGTAACTCAGCTCTAGGTAGCGCAACTGTGCTATCAACAGCTGATGCAACCAAGACCACTGAAGACCAGCTTGTCCTTACTGGAGTAACAGATGCTTTCGGTGTTGTTACTTTCAACCTAACTAACTCAGACACTGTTGGTGGGCCAGCTCCTGCAACTAAGACAACACCTGTACCAAACCCTGGTGTTAAGTTTGCAAAGGTATTCGCAGAGCTAACAGGTGCAACCAACATGGGTAGTGCTGTTGAATTCCACTACTACAAGCCAGCCGTTGTTCTACCAACAAGCATCACCATTGCTGCTTCTGGTCGCAAGATCACAGTAACAATCAACAATGCAATTGGTAAGACTTCAACTGTGTCTATCACCGGTAAGGCTAAGGTCACCCTCAAGCCAACCGTTGCTAAGAAGGTACTTGCTTACACAGTTACCAAAGGTGTGAAGAAAGTTATTGTCACAGCAAATGGTAAGACTCTAACCAAGACATTTACTATCAAATAACTCCTAGGTTAAATAGGGAATCGGCTGCCCCCATGGACAGCCGATTCTTTATTTAAGTTCTAGTTAACTAGATCCCCAATAGAGTTCAGAATCTCATTTGGTCTAAACGGATACTTGTTGATTTCAGCATCATCAGCAATACCGGTTAGCACTAGCACTGTGTGAAGACCAGCTTCAATACCAGCAACAATGTCGGTGTCCATGCGGTCACCAATCATTCCGGTTGATTCTGAGTGAGCATTGATCTTGTTCATCGCTGAACGGAACATCATAGGGTTTGGTTTACCAACGATGTATGGTTCACGACCGGTAGCTTTAGTAATCAAAGCTGCAACAGAACCGGTTGCAGGTAAGACACCATCAGCGCTAGGACCAGTTGCATCAGGGTTAGTAGCAATAAATCTTGCACCATTGTTGATCAATCTGATGGCTTTAGTTAGTGAATCAAAGTTGAAGTTCCTAGATTCACCTAGAACAACATAGTCAGGGTTCACATCAGTCATGATG
>WLIC01000151.1 GCA_009702405.1 Actinomycetota bacterium | reverse complement strand
TATGTCATAGCTGGTTTGCTCTTTGTCCTACTTGCTATCCCAACAGTGAGATTGGCAGATTACGTAACTGGACGTTTAGCCAAGCGTGAGCAGGCAGGTGGTGTCCTGTGAGTGAACTAGGCCCAATGATCCTGAATGTCAAAGGATTACATAAAAGCTTTGAAGATAAAGACGTTCTAAAAGGAATCGATTTAGAACTATATAGAGGTCAGATTGTTGCCCTGATTGGTTCCTCTGGTTCAGGTAAATCAACACTGCTTAGATGTGTGAACTTGCTTGAAGAGATTAGCGATGGTCAGATCTTCCTAAATGATGAAGACATCTCTGAACCAACTATTAACCAAGATGAGGTTAGAAGGCAGATTGGTTTAGTCTTCCAGGCATACAACCTGTTTGCTCACCTGTCTATTGAAGAGAACATCACCCTAGCCCTTAGGCATGTTAAAGGTCTTTCAACCGCTGATGCTAAAGCTAAAGCCTTAGCTTTACTTGATCGAATTGGTCTAGCCGATAAGGCAGCTGAGTATCCAGATAAGTTATCTGGAGGTCAACAGCAGAGAACAGCAATCATGAGAGCTGTTGCTCTTGAGCCAACCTTGCTTCTTCTGGATGAGGTAACCAGTGCACTTGATCCTGAACTAGTTGGGGAAGTACTGGAACTGATTAGAGATCTAAAGGCCGGTGGAACTTCTATCTTGATGGCAACCCATGAACTTACCTTTGCTAGGGATGTAGCTGACTGGGTGGTCTTCCTCGATGGTGGAGTCATTATTGAAGAAGGGCCAGCTAAAGAGTTCTTTGGTAACCCACAGAACCCTAGAACCATAGAGTTTCTACAACGCCTACGCCGCAGAGCAGGGGATGCCTAACTCGTTTAGGTAGGCTGGTTTCTGTAACCAAAGACGGTTACCTGAAAACATTTAGGTTGTGAAATAAATGCGCATTCTTCTAGTTGGCGCTGGTGGCGTTGGAGATGCAGTTGCAAAGATAGCGGCTACACGTAGCTTCTATGAAACTTTCGTAGTCAGTGACTACGACCAAGCAAGAGCAGATAAGACCATTGCTTGGATTCAAAACAAATACGGTGATGATGTAGCCGCTAAATTCCAATCAGCAAAGATCGATGCATCTAACGCAGCTCAGATTGCGTCGTTGATTGGTGAACACAATATTGACTATGTAATCAACGCGGTTGAACCTAAGTTCGTACCAACCATCTTCGCTGCTTGTTACACAGCAGGAGCTAACTATCTAGACATGGCTCTTAGCCTCAGTGAAGCTCACGAACATGATCCTTTCCACAAAACCGGTATCAAACTAGGTGACGCTCAATATGCTTTGCATGAGCAGTGGCAACGAGCGGGCAAACTAGCTCTTGTTGGTATCGGTGTTGAGCCTGGTATGAGCAACATCTTTGTTCGTTATGCAGCAGATCATCTTTTCAGTGAAATTGATGAAGCATCTATTAAAGATGGTGGCAACCTGGTTGTGACAGATGAGAATGGCAAAGAAATCTTTGCTCCATCTTTTTCAATCTGGACAACCATTGAAGAATGTCTTAACCCACCAACTCTGTTTGAAAAGAAGAAGGGTTGGTTCACCACTGAACCTTTCAGCGAGCCAGAGATCTTTGAATTCCCTGAAGGCATTGGTGCTGTTGAGTGTGTGAACATTGAGCACGAAGAAATCACCATGCTCCCTAGAACCATGAAGCTAGGAAGAGTTAGCTTCAAGTATGGTTTGGGTTCAGACTTCATTGGTGTTCTAAAGACCCTGCACCGCCTTGGGCTAGATGCAACGAAGCCAGTTCGAGTTCGTTCAGCTCAAGGACCAGTTGAAGTAGCCCCTAGAGATGTTGTTGTCTCAGTATTGCCAGATCCAGCATCCATTGGTCCTCGCATGACAGGTAAGACCTGTGCTGGTGTTCTAGTAACAGGTAAGAGCAAGGATGGAACAGCAAGGGCTACATACATCTACCACGTAGCTGATAACGCTGAGACTATGGCTCAGATAGAAGCCCAAGCAGTTGTTGCTCAAACAGCTTTCAACCCGTTGATTGCTCTTGAACTAATTGCTAATGGCATCTGGGAAGGCGTTGGAGTTATGGGTCCAGAAGAATTTGACCCTAAGCCATTCCTTGATCTAATGAGTTCTTCAACTGGTTATAACCAGAAGTGGGTAGCTCAAGAACGTCTTGCCTCTTCACCACTAAGACACCCATAAGCCATGACCACCAAAGACTTTGACGTTGCAATTATCGGCTCAGGCTTTGGTGGTTCTATTGCGGCTCTAAGGCTTACTGAAAAGGGATACAAAGTACTGGTCATTGAAGCAGGAGCTAGATTCAAAGATGATGATTTTGCTAAAACATCTTGGAATCTAAAGAAGTTCTTATTCTTTCCAAGACTTGGACTCAAGGGTATTCAACGCATTGATCTATTACGCAATGTAATGGTGATGTCCGGTGCTGGTGTCGGTGGTGGCTCTCTGGTTTATGCCAATACTTTGTATCGACCACCAACAAGTTTCTATAAAACAGGTACCTGGTCAGGTATGTGTGATTGGGAGAAAGAACTAGCTCCTTACTACGCTCAAGCAGAACGCATGCTTGGTGTTGAAACTAACCCTTACCTGAGCTCTAGTGATACTGAACTTAGAAAAGCAGCAGACAAGCTAGGTTACGGCGATACCTTCAAGATGGCTGAACTAGGTATTTACTTTGGCGAATCAGGTAAGACTGTTCAAGATCCATACTTTGGCGGTATTGGACCGGAGCGAACCGGTTGCATTAACTGTGGTGAATGTATGACTGGTTGCCGTCACGGTGCTAAGAACACTCTGGTCAAGAACTACCTGTATTTAGCTGAATCAGCCGGAGCACAGGTTATCGCTAACACAACAGTCACCGACATCATCGACACAGCTGACGGCTATGTGATTACTACTCGTGGCAGTGGTTCAGCCGGCTGGTTGAAGACTAGAAGAATCACTGCTGATCAAGTTGTGGTTGCAGCAGGTGCTTTAGGAACAGCAAAGCTGTTGCATAAAACTAGAAGAAGAGGACATCTTCAGGGACTTAGTTCAAAGCTTGGCTATTTGAGTAGGACGAATAGTGAATCGCTGTTAGGTGTTGTTGCTAAAAAGAAGACCATAGATTTCTCTTTAGGTTCAGCCATTACCTCATCTGTCTTTCCTGATGAACACACGCACGTTGAACC
>WLIC01000150.1 GCA_009702405.1 Actinomycetota bacterium | reverse complement strand
CTATAAGGCTTGCGGCCGTCATGCTGAAGCTGCTCGATGATCTCCTTGGAGATCTCATCAAGCGCCGATGCTTTAGCTCTATCCGTTCTGGACATACTGCGATTTTGGCACACTTTTTGCCAAAAAGGTCCTGATTTCGTAGCAAATTTACCATTTTGGTATAGATTCCACACCTTGAGAGCCTTTTTGACTACGGATTGGTCCTGAAATCAAGGTTTGTAATAGTGTTATGGCTAGAGGCGATACGTTCGCTTCCTTATGAATAAAGGCTCGAAGGAGAGTTTCAAATGGCAGTTCGCGAACTAAAGAACTTTGTCAATGGTCAACATGTTTCAGCTAAATCAGGTGAGACCTCAGATGTAATCAACCCTGCCAATGGCGAGGTTTACGCCAAGGCCCAGGTCTCTGGTGAGTCTGATATCGATCTTGCCTACAAGGCAGCCGATAAGGCTTTTGAAACCTGGAGTCAGACCACTCCAAGTGAACGTCAACTAGCACTATTTAGAATTGCTGATGCACTAGAGGCAAGAGCTGAAGAGATGGCTGATGTTGAATCAGAGAACACTGGTAAGCCTCGTAGCACTCTTGTTGAATACGAAGTTATGGTCTCAGTCGATCAGATTCGTTTCTTTGCAGGTGCAGCTAGAAATCTTGAAGGAAGAGCTACCGCTGAGTATGCCAAGGATCACACTTCATCTATTCGTCGTGAACCAATCGGTGTCATCGGTCAGGTAACTCCTTGGAACTATCCACTAAACATGGCTACCTGGAAATTTGCTCCGGCACTTGCCGCAGGTAACACAGTGGTTATTAAGCCATCTGACACAACTCCAGCTTCAACACTTCTACTTGCTGAAATTGCAAGTGAGTTCTTACCAGCAGGTGTTTTCAACGTTGTCACCGGTAATCGCGATTCAGGTCGAGCAATGATTGAACACGAGATTCCGCAGATGGTATCCATTACTGGTTCTGTTCGTGCAGGTATGGAAGTTGCTAAGAGTGCTTCTGCAGATTTGAAGAGAGTGCACCTTGAGCTTGGTGGTAAAGCACCGGTAATCGTTTTTGCTGATGCTGACCTACACAAAGCAGCGGCACAAATTGTTGTTGCAGGTTTCTTCAACGCAGGTCAAGACTGCACAGCAGCAACAAGAATTCTGGTTCACGAAAGCGTGCATGATGAGTTCGTTGCAATTCTTACTGCCGAAGTTGCAGCTAATGCAATTACCGGAGATCCAAGCAGAGACGACATCTTGTTTGGTCCAGTAAACAACGTAAACCAGTTAGCTCAGGTTACTGGTTTCATTGAGCGTCTACCAGATCACGCATCAATTGCTATCGGCGGTAAGGCTATTGCTGGTAAGGGTTACTTCCACGAAGCAACAGTTCTAACAGGGCTAAAGCAAGATGACGAACACATCCAGAGAGAAATCTTTGGTCCAGTTGTTACCGTTCAAAAGTTCAAGGACGATGCAGAGGCTATGCGTTGGGCTAACGATGTGAAGTATGGTTTAGCATCATCAGTTTGGACCAGCAACCACACCAGAGCAATGCGTTTTGCTAAGGGCTTGAACTTTGGTTGTGTTTGGATCAACACCCACATTCCGTTGGCTGCTGAAATGCCTCACGGTGGTTTCCGTCACTCAGGTTACGGTAAAGATCTTTCGATGTATGGTTTCGAAGATTACACCCGCATCAAGCACGTCATGAGCTACATCGGCGACTAACAAAGTTTGAACCTGCCCGTTCTCCACAACAGGAGAGCGGGCAGTTTCATTTAACTTCTTATTCAGGCATCATCACTAAATGCGATGGTTTGTCTTGTTACCAGGGCTTGTGCTTGGTGTTGTCATGGCATTGCTTACTGGCATGTGGCAGTTTGCTCTGTTCACATTTGTTGGCTTGCTTTCGGCAACTATCACAACTGCTCTAGTGAAGAGGAACAAACGTGAACCAGATATGGACTTTAGTGACCAACCCATTTGGATTAGTCCAGGTGCAGTCGCGATAGGAGATAAGGTCCTACCTAAAACTGGACTTTTCTTCAAAGAGCAATACAGTGACATATTCTTCGAGTACTTCAGCAAGATTGCTAAAGACCGAGAGATTGAGAAGAAACGTATCGAGCTTCGCTCCAGTTTCTATAAGGCAAGTAAGCCTGGCCTAGTTCCTTTCTGGGCTGGTATTGCTGAAGCAGTTGACCTTGAGTTCGATCTAGCCCGTGATGGCCCACACGCTCTAATTGTCGGAGCAACCGGCTCTGGCAAGAGCGAGTTCTTGAAGTTGATTACCAGCTCGATGCTGGTTAGCTCCGCTGCCCAGTCTTTGCAGTTAGTCCTAATTGATTTCAAGGGAGGAGCTGCTCTTAGAAGCTACGCCGAACATCCAGCAACATTGACGCTGGTAACAGATTTAGATGAGGGCAGACATGAACGGTTCTGGCTCTATCTTTCAGGGGAACTAAAGCGGCGAGAGAGATTACTAGTTGATAAGAGAGTTTCTTCGATAGAACAACTTCCTGAGTTGCCAAGGCTTCTCGTTATAGCCGATGAATTACCGGCAATCATCTCCGCTCACCAATTGAGTTTGGCCACCCTGGAGGCAATAGCTGCTAGAGGTAGATCCTTAGGTGTTCACCTGATTGCTACCAGTCAGTCGCTGGCAGGAATTCCACGTTCACTAATTACTAATCTCACGATGCGATTTGCAATTGGGACAACAGACCCAGGGGATTTGATTGCCATGGTCCCAACCATGCGGTTAGCCAATTCAAATTCTTCAAGAGCTTTAGCTATCTGGGGCTCAAATACTTCCGCCTTTGATTTCCCAATGACCGAAGGTGTTCCAAACTCAGGAACACCGAAATATTGGAGCGACCTCAGTAACTCTTGGACTTCAGGTCTAGCACTAAATATTTCCCATAGCGCTGGAATAGTTGGTCTGCTAGATATTCCAAGTGAGCATCGAGTTGAACAGTTACGGTTCGAGAGTTTCGGACATTCTTCACTGCTTGTTGTTGGTGCACAAGGTTCAGGCAAAACAATGTTTTATAGGAACGCTGCTCAAGAATTACCTAATGCTTTGGTTTTTGATTGTCCAACATTGCTAGAACTTGAAGAAGCTTTTCAAACGGGCAAGCAAGTTGTCTGTGTCTTATCAAGTAATTTCTTATTGCCACTGAATCTGCAACGAAGATTTGAACACATCATCTATTTACGCCAAGGCAACTTAGATCAACAT
>WLIC01000015.1 GCA_009702405.1 Actinomycetota bacterium | reverse complement strand
GTTATCGCTGCTTCTCGTGTTTACACAATGGATCTTGATCCATTGAGCAATGACAGTGTCTCGACAGACTCAGACAACGGTAACCCGATGATTGGTCAGGTGACAATCTCAACAGGTCAACTAGGTTGTACTATCAAGCTGGCTTCTTCCACCTATAAACAGGCTGAGATCAGTCCAAGGTTAACCTGTGATGGCACCTCTGGTGTTGGTTACAGCCGTTTCACACTCTCTGGCCTAACCAAAGGCACCGACTACACATCAGCGTCTCTTTCAATCTTCAAAGCTAATGGTGACGTTTTAGTTTCTGGCGGAACTACCTGGGATAACGTTGCCTTCAATTCTGATAACTACGTTGATCTCACAAGCATTGTTGCAACCGACCTTGGTAAGAATGGTGTCTTCAAGATCAACTATGTTGGTAAAACTACAACAGCAGCAGCCACTGGAACATTGCTCATGAAGAGCGATTCAGCTCAACTTTGTTTGTCACTGACAGCGAAAATGGTGTGCCCTAACACTGTACTTGTTGGAACCCCAACAGATTCAACAACAAACTTCTCGGCTACAGGTGCAACCATCACTGCAGCCAATGTTAGAACCGACTACACGGTCACTTCAGGAAATCTGACAATTGGTGCGCCTCTTGCATCAGAATGTGGCTTTGTTCTCAGTGCTGTTATTGGTCGAGGGCAAGCATCTCAAGCCTTCCCCGCTAACCCTGTCGCAGTAGAAGGTGCAGTGGCTTATTTGACTGACACTTCAGGCACCATCCTCAACGATGCAAACGGAAACCCAATCAAGGCAACTTCAGATGCGAATGGAAACCTTTCATTCGGCGCCATCAAAGCAGGCTCCTACAAGGTTGCTTTTGCTGACTTCCCGCTAGTAAATGGTGTTGGTGCTGGTGACATTGCCTCTACCTACATCAGCCAATACAGATTTGTAACTGGTGAGATCAACCGAACTCCGCAAAACCCTGATGCAAACTTCACCACCATTCAAACCCCACTAACAACCCCCACCTTCACAGGTATTGCTGGTACTCCATTGGTTGTCAAAGCTCTTTACGTCATGCGTGCAGTTGCAGGAAATGACACAGTGGGAATTAAGGGTGGAGCTACATCAACGATTGATGTTCTAGCAAACGACAAGCCAACCACCACAGCTTCTTTCACAACTTCTTCTCTGAAGATATGTGCTCTTGGAACCTCAACTGGATGTACTTTGACATCTCTAGTAATTCCTAACCAAGGTACTTATGCAGTTCTCTCTGGCAAGATCACTTTCACCCCAGTGTCAAACTATATTGGTCCAGTAACAACTGTCACTTACCAAGTTGCTGATGGTTACTCGAATACTCCACAGACTGTTTATGCAACTCTTGCATCTACCGTTGTTGGAGCTCCAACTGTGGCAGCTGACACGCTCTCAGGTAACACCTTGGCAGCTATCACAGTGGATGTAACTGCCAATGACACTGCGGCTCAGGGAACTACTATCGATAAGAGTTCGGTCAAGCTTTGCGCAGTTAGCACCACAACTAACTGTGCTCTTACCTCAGTAGCAATTACTGGTAAAGGTACGTACTCAGTGAATAACCTTGGTGTTGTTACATTCGCACCTGAATCTGGATATGTTGGAGCAGTTCCTGCAATTACATACTCAATAAACGATGCTGCTGGTAACACTGGAACAAGCACTGTAACTGCAACCGTCACGTCAACACCACCAGTAATTACCACAGGCACCTTGGCTAACGTGGCTCAAGGTATAGCAATGATTCCTGCAACTCAGTCAGTAACTGTTGGTTCAGGAAGCATTCCAGCTACTGGTGCATGGTTGCTGGAATCAGGATCACTGCCTGCAGGTTTGTCATTGAATGCAAATACTGGAGCTATCTCAGGAACGCCAACAGGCACTGGAAGCTTTACATTCACAGTCAAAGTAACCGACTCTAATGGCTTGGTTGCCACCAAGACAGAGACTCTGAATGTTTATGTTGCTCCCGAGGTGACAACAACTCCGTTGACTGTACGGGCATATAGTTCAGCTGCAATGTCAATTGCAAACACTGTGACTCTTGGCTCTGCATCATTGCAGAGTTCGACAGGTTGGAGCGCAACGGGATTACCATCAGGCCTAAGCATCAATGGTTCTACAGGTGTTATCTCTGGAAGTGTTACCGCTGATGGAACATACAACATAGTTGTTAGGGCACTTGATCAAAATGGGTTATCTGATGATGCGACTATCACTTTGACAATCACTTCCAAGCCAACTATTACAACTAATGCAACTCTGGCTAGTGCTGTAATTGGTGTTCAAGTTTCTCCTATTAGTCAAACCAAGACACAGGGAACAGCAACTATCCCAACAACTGGTGCCTGGTCTATTTCAGCTGGTGCACTACCGGCGGGAATGTCGCTAAACCCAGACACTGGAGAAATTACAGGTACACCGACTCAAAGTGGTGTCTTCAGCTTCACAGTTCAACTGGTTGACTCAGCTGGTGAAATTGCTACTAAGGCAGAGTCCCTTACTGTCAACTCTGGTCCGACTATCACTACAGATCCACTTTCATACAAGCTCTATAAAGATGTCTCTACCTCTATAACAAACAATGTAACTATTGGTACTGGCTCAATTAGAAGTGGGACCGGTTGGACAGCAACAGGCTTGCCTGCTGGAGTTTCCATCAATGGCTCAACCGGTGCAATCACCGGTACCCCAACTGTTACCGGAACTTTCCAAGTAACTATTAGAGCGACAGACGTGAACGGTCTCTACGATGAAGAAACGCTCGCTTTCAGTGTTGTCACAAGACCACTCATTACAACAACTACTCCTCTGACTAACGCAGTCCTAGGTTCCGCTATAACCGCCATTCCACAGACTGTTACCCCAGGAGCTGCAAACATCCCAGCTACTGGTGCTTGGTCTATTGCGCTAGGTTCACTTCCTACCGGTTTGAACTTCAATGCAAACACTGGAGAGATCACGGGAACCCCTTCTCAGACTGGTGTCTTCACCTTCACAGTAAAGGTCATTGATAGCGCAGGTGAATGGGCTACCAAGGTTGAGAGCATTACCGTGAACTCGAAACCAACTATTACCACTAGCCCACTAGCTGTAACAATCTTCACTACCGACAACGCAGCTATCAGTAATACTGTAAATCTTGGTACCGGTGCTCTTTTAGGTATTGGCGCTTGGACTGCAACTGGTTTACCAGCAGGACTAAGCATTAACACCTCTACCGGTCTTATCACTGGAACACCAGCTGGCGTTGGAGTTTCAACTGTCACCCTGAAGGTGACGGATGTGAACGGACTCTTCGACGAAGAGACCTTGACTATTACTGTCACTCTTCCGGTTTATGGGCCTACCGTTACAACAGCGGCTACCACATACAAGTTCGGTGTGAACAACAACATCAGCGTTGCATTGGATGATTTCTTTGCTTCACCATTCCCTCTTGGTAAGGCTAGAGACATCATCAACACAGCGACCAAGGGCACAAACGACCTAAAGCCGACTGGTGCATGGAGCGCTACCAATTTGCCACCAGGTCTAACCATCGACGCGAACACTGGAAAAATCTCCGGAACTGCGACAACCGTCGGTGTTTACGAAACTGAAGTTAAGGTGACGGATCTAATCGGCAAGTTCGGAACCAAGATATTGACCATAAACATCGTTCAGGGACCTAAGAACACAACTCCGCTGAACTACACATATGAGGTAGACATTCCTAAGAGAATCGGAATATTACCTGTCACCATTAACCAGACTTACACTCTGGGTAGTGCTGCATTGAGCAACTCGAGACCCGTGCCATTCTTGGTTCAGGGTGTGAAGCCTCCGATGGTTACTGAAGTTAACATTGTGAGTGGACAGATTCAAGTAATTCCAGCGCTAGCTATCGGCTCTAAAGCAGGTTATGGAAGCTTCAAACTAAAGACAGTTATTGTAGATGCCAATGGTGCCTATGACATGGTTACATTCACAATTAACATTGTGAAATCTGGAACCAACATCACATCACTGACATTGCCAGATTCGATAGCAAATGGCACTCTAATCACTGAGAATCAGTTCACTCTGGCTGGAACTAGCAGCAAGAAACTTCCTGTGACCTACTCAGTTACAACACCTAAGGTGTGTGAAATTGATACAGCGACTAAGAAGTTGAAGTTGCTTGATGGTGGAAAGTGTTCTGTCACTGCATCCAGTGGTACTGGCGCAACACTTTCTAAAGACACCAAGGAATTCACAATCACGAAGCTTCCTCAGGTAGTGACCATTATTGCTCCAGGTGCACTTGTACCTGGAACATTGCAGGAAGCACCTATGCCAACTGACGACCCAGCTGGATTCCAGCTGTATGCATCAGTTGACACTGGTCTCACACCGGTATACACATCCTTAGATCCAAATGTTTGTTCAGTAGATGCTGTCGGCGTGGTTACTTGGGATGCTGATTTGACAGCGTTACCAAGAGTCGAAGCTGACTTCCACTGTCGTGTTTCAGTTTCACAGCCTGGTGACTTCACGCGCGGAGCTGCTCCTGCTCAGGTGATAACTCTTGATGCTACACACGTCGAGCCACCAGCACCTGAAGGCGGTATTGCTAGAGAACCAGCTCAAACAGCCGCTCTCCCGGCAAAGGGTGGCAGCACTCCGATGAAGGGTGGTAACTCATTCGTCGTGAAGGTTGACACCACAAAGAAGGTCATCACAGTTTCCCCTCTATCTAAGGGACGTTGGATTGGTCCGATTTATGCAGACATCAAGATTAGTTACACACCTAAGGGCAGCGCAGTTGAAGAAACTCAGATCTGTGCTCGTAACTACTTCGGTATTGCCGCCAAAGACTCAAAGACTAAGAAGATTCTGACTCCTGCTCTGGGCGGAGATATGACTATCGTTCCTGAGATGGCTAAGAACGCCAAGGATGTCGCAGCATTGATAAAGACCTACCAAGCAATGCAGGGCAAGTATGCGGTAACCAAGATAGTGAAGGGCAAGAAAGTTGTTCTGCCTGGTTACCTTGATTACAAGTACTTCACCGGTGAAGCTACCTGTGTTCTGAATGCTAAGGCATATGAAGCTTGGAAATCTGGAGTTCAGATTAAAGCTGTTGCAACAGTTACTCGTGACCGTCGCTGGCCAACTCTATACACAAGATTCAAGTCAACCGACTGGAAGAACAAAGTAAATAGCGGAACTATCTACCCAACAGTTGTTGACTGGGTGATCACAGTAGGTTAGCCGATCTCAAAGGTTTAAGGAGGGTTGGATTCCAGCCCTCCTTTTGCCTTTAAGTTATGACTGGACAGTAGCCCAAAGTCCCCTCGGAAGAACTCAAATTAAGCCCTATGTCCCAAACTGCTAATATTTAGACACCTGAAGCAGACGAATTGGGGGAACATGAAGAATCTGCTCACTTACCTGAAGGAGCGCTTCCCGGTGCCAGTTACTGGGACTCACTCCCTCATGACTGCCATGTTCTTGGTAGCTATTGCCCAGCCCTTGGCTAAGGGTTCTAATGAACATCTGAGCACACTGTTTATATCCATAAGTTTTCTTTTCTTTATGCTTCGGATGCGAGTAACCGATGAGTTCAAAGATGCTCACCATGACTCAAGCAACTACCCCAACAGGCCAGTTCAACGAGGAATCATCACTAAACGACAGTTAGTAGCAATCGGAGTAATTTCCCTCTTGGTTGAGCTCACAGCTGTTTTACTGGCTGGATCAATACAAAGCAACCAAATGAGTGCCATCTATTACTTACTTATCCTTGGCTACTCCGTTTTGACGGGTTTTGAATTCTTCATGGCTGATTATCTGGAGCAGCACTTCAACCTCTACTTCATCCTGCACCAAGCCATTTTTATCCTTTATCCGCTCTGGGTGTTCAACATCTTTGGGACAGGTTTCAGTTTGACTGTTCTAGTAGCGAGTTTGATTTTTGTCTTATTCATGGCAAGTATGGAAATAATGCGTAAATACGAACTCAGATACAACCCATCAGGTGAAGTAGTGATGGATACTTACCTAGCGGTTTGGGGAAGTGCAGCATTCTGGTTGATGTTTGTCATCAGTGTCTTTGGACCTATCGCTTTGGCTATGTATTTCTCGTCTAGCTGGCTTTATGTAATTGCAGGTACAGCCTTTGCTTTACTTCTAGCCTTCAGAAAGAAGAACGATGCAGTTAGAGGCATCGTTGCTATTTCCTTCATTGCAACTAGCCTGGTGATCTACTTCTCATGAGTAACTTAGGAGCAAAAGCAGAAAATCTGTT
Organism: Actinomycetota bacterium; assembly: GCA_009702405.1. The sequence goes on along the minus strand of WLIC01000015.1, from coordinate 2,076 downwards.
GCGCATGCAAAGAGAGTTTGAACTCAACGTACCTCCGTTTATTGTAATCCCCTTCGAAGAGTTCGTTGCTAATTACAGTCAAGTCTCAAAGACTCTAGAGAACACTGTCGATGACTTTCTAAATTCAAACAAAACCTTAGAAGAGAGCACTGCTCTGATAAATGCAGTGCTTAGCCAACTAGCAGTGAACAGAGAAAATGCAGGTTCATACTTCGAAACCATTGCCGCTCACTCGTGGGCTGCGGTTAGCTTTAGGACCTCTGCTTCCTTAGAAGATGGTGGAACAGACTCTTTTGCAGGTCAATACCAGTCTTTTGTTGACCAAGAATTTATCTATGAGAACCTAGAGAAATTCGGTCTGCTGTGTTTTGGTTCAATGGTTAGTTCGACAGTTATGAACTATGCGAAAGAGCGTGGCATCACAGAGTTCCATCTAGGCGGATCTCTAGTAGTTCAGGAGATGTTCTTCGGTGATGTATCTGGTGTGCTCTTCACTGAGAATGGTTCGGGAGAACTGCAGATCGCACTTAGTAACAGCTGGCAGAACGTAGTTGTTGAAGGTGAAGATGCAACTGAGTTGCTGGTAAACAGGCTGGAGATTGATTCACAGAAGATGCCCTGGCAGATTAGAGAGCTGTGCAAGGCTGCCCTGGTTATTGAAGCCAAGATTGGTAGACCACTTGACATTGAGTTCTCCTATGACAACCAAGTCCTAACCTTCCTGCAGTTCAGACCGATAACCAAGCGAATGCTGGATTACACCTTTGAGTGGGACAGCACCAATATCTCGGAGAACTATCCAGGTATTACCCTGCCGCTTACCTATTCAGTGATCAGGCAGTTCTATGGATCCGTGTATTTGTCTTTCTTCAAGATGCTCGGTGCATCGAGTAAAGATATTGCCGATAAGGCTCCGATTACTCACAACATGCTTGGCTACCTAGACGGTCACGTTTACTACCGGATCACTAACTGGTATGAAGGCATAAAACTGATTCCTGGTAGAGCGAACCAAGAGTATTTCGAGGCCATGCTGAACCCTGTCAAGAAACGTGGTGGAGCCGCTAAAGCCAAGATGGATCTAAAGTCCATTCTGGCTATCGGACGTTTCCTCATTCTGATTAGTCAATCAGAGCGGTTATCTAGAAGCTTCAGTAAGCGGATTGCTCAGAAAATAGCTTTCTACGATGCCATCAACTTCGATTACATCAACGCTGCCACCATCATGCAATCAGGTAAAAAGATCCGTCAGGAGATGCTTGAAGACTGGGCCATCACAATCTTGAATGACGTTCGACTGATGGTCTTTCACGGCATTCTCAAAAAGCTCTATGAGAAGAGCGAAAACCCAGATGATTACATGAATCTGATGCAAGGGCTTAACGACAAGGCAAGCATTCGACCGCTTGAAGCACTCTCTAAATTAGGCCTCATCGTTGAAGCCGCAATGCAAGCCGAAAAAGTGAGCAATGTAATCGATTTGGAAAACACTTCGAGTTGGTTAGGGATCACCTCAGCTGCTGAGGAATACATCAACGAGTTTGGAGCTAGAACTCCAGGCGAACTGAAACTTGAAAATCAGAGACTAACCGACAGATTGTTTATCATTCTTGAACTAGCGCTTAAGGCAGCAAACTCAGGTATTGATAGCTCCCCCACTTCAGACAAGAGAATCTATAACTGGCCTACCAATCAGTCGCCGCTTTTGCGACCACTGATTCTTTACATCGCTAAGAACACCAGAAAAGCGATTGACTGGCGTGAACGCTTCCGCTTCAATAGAGCTCAAACATTTAACCTCTCCCGGAAAGCATTCGACGCTATTGGCGATGCTTTCGTTGCTGAGGGCATACTGGCCGAAGCAAGAGATATCTATTGGTTGACCGATACTGAAGTCGATGAACTAGTAAATAGCCATGCTCCGATTCAGGATGGCAAAACTATTGTTGCTCTTCGCAAGATGCAGTTTGAAAAGTATGAGCAGCTGGACAAGGCACTTGCTGTTCATGGCACCGGTCGTATCGCTGGTAAGCATCAGGTCAACATTGAACCTGCCTCCCAAGATGGCAACATCTC
>WLIC01000149.1 GCA_009702405.1 Actinomycetota bacterium | reverse complement strand
AATTGGTCTTCAAAAACATTGAGGATGACGGAAGTTTTTGGCTTAACTCTTTCAACAATCTGGGCTGCATGACCCTCGTCCATTTCGAGAATGGCTATCGAACCAGGAACTTTTCCAAACAGATCACCATGTTTGATGATTGTGCTGAAGAAACCTTGCTCAATGTTTGCTGTGGAAGGGTTTGTGAAGACTTCTAGGCCGTGAGCACGAACGATCGCAACAACCATCTTGGTTGTTGTTGATTTACCGGCTGTCCCTGTAACTACAACTAAACCGTGCTCGAATGAATTGAGGGTTTTATAGACCAAATTAGGAGCTAATTTACTCAGCACAACACCTGGCAAAGCAGAGCCACCACCAGGTCTTACCAACCTAACCGCGAAGCGAACTAAGCGGCCGATGAGGATTGCTGGCAGGTAGCGCAAGAACTAGTTCTCTTTTATGAAGTCTCTAAGCCACTGAGCTCTTGAAGGGTGCTTCAACTTAGACATAGTCTTAGCTTCAATCTGACGAATACGCTCACGTGTTACGCCGTGCTCTTCACCGATTTGGTCAAGAGTTTTCATAACTCCATCACCAATACCGTAACGAGAACGAATAACAGCTGCTTCACGAGGTGTGAGTGTGTCAAGGAGACGTTCTATTTCACGCTGCATGATTCTGAAGGCAACTGCATCGGCAGGTTGAACCGCCTCGGTGTCTTCGATCAAATCCCCGAACTCTGAATCTCCATCTTCACCAAGAGGAGTAGATAGTGAAATAGGCTCACGGCCATACTTCTGAACTTCAACAACCTTTTCAGGTGTCATATCTAGTTCACGAGCTAGCTCTTCAGGAGTTGGTTCACGACCAAGGTCTTGAAGCAACTGCCTCTGCACACGTGAAAGTTTGTTGATAACTTCAACCATGTGAACAGGAATACGAATAGTTCTTGCCTGGTCAGCCATCGCACGTGTGATTGCTTGACGAATCCACCAGGTTGCATATGTCGAAAACTTATAACCCTTGGTGTAGTCGAACTTTTCAACTGCACGAATCAGGCCTAAGTTACCTTCTTGAATAAGATCTAGGAATTGCATTCCTCTACCGGTGTACCTCTTTGCAAGAGAAACAACCAAACGCAAGTTAGCTTCGAGCAAGTGGCTCTTAGCACGCTGGCCATCTTTGACAACCCACTTTAGATCTCTTGCCATATCTCTGCTGAGTTTCTTATCTGTTGCAAGTTTTTCTTCAGCAAACAAACCAGCTTCGATTCTCTTAGCTAGTTCAACTTCAAGCTCTGCGTTAAGCAAAGCGACTTTACCGATTTGCTTTAGGTAGTCCTTTACCGGGTCAGCAGTTGCACCAGTGATGCTTGTTGTCTGAACAGGAATGTCGTCGTCTTCTTTGCTTGAAAGAATAAGAGCACCTTCAGGGACAACGATTGCATCTTCGTCTTCTTCAACTTCTGGGACAACTTCTTCAACTTCAGCAACTATGACGTCGATGTCAGCTTCAGTTGTTAGAACTTCAACATCGATATCTTCTTCATCTTCGATATCTAACTCAGGGTCTCCTGGTTTAGCACCCTTAGTAGCAGTTATCTTCTTCACTGGCTTTACTGCTGCTTTTGCAGTTGCCTTGGAATCCTTAGCTGCTGGCTTAGCGACTACTTTTGCTACAGGTTTAGCAGTTGTCTTTGTTGTTGGCTTTGCAACAACCTTCTTAGTAACAGTTTTAGTTACTGCCTTTGGTGCAGTTTTAGTATTTTTAGCTGCAGTCTTAACAGCAGTTTTTGCAGGGGCTTTTGCAACAGGCTTTGCAGCAGCCTTAGTAGGTGCCTTGGCAGCAGGTTTTTTTGCGACAGGCTTAGCAACCGGCTTTGCCTTAACGGCAGGCTTAGCTACCTTCGCTTTTACGACTGTGGCCTTCTTAGCCGGTGCAGCCTTAGCGGTAGGTTGTTTCTTCGCGTCTTTAGACGGAGCAGCTTTTGAAGCTTTCTTAAGCATTGGACCCTTCAGTACCTCTGTTGAGGAGGTTGACCGTTTACGAATTTTTGGGCATTACAAAGACCCATGTCAAATCGGAGGAAATGACTGGGTCTGTTTGTAATTATGCCACTTCTGGAACCCTTTACGGTCTAACAGAGCCAGATGTGAGATACCCAAGCGTTCTTACCTGTTTATGTTGGGCTTTATTCCCGTTATTTAGCTGCCAACGCCTCGAATTTACGGCGCTCAATAGTGAAAAAGACAACACCAACAGCCACAACCAACAGTTGTGAAGCAAAACCCCATCTAAAGGCCTCAACTGTGTAACGCTCTAGTGTTCCCGACGATCCATGGATTAGGTCAATCACTAGACCTGTCAAATACATCATTATGAAGGTAGCCAGGAACCCTCCAACGTTTGCAAACCCGTTAGCTGTGCCGAGTCTGGCTCTAGGAACCATATCCTTTGAAAAATCAAAAGCAATCATTGAAGCCGGTCCGCCAACTGAAATAGCTAAGAAGCAGATAAAGAGTAACCAAGAAGGCGAGCGACTTGGCATCGCCAAAATGACAATCCAAGCTGTCGTAGTTAGAGAAACAACTGAATAAACCAGAGTTGCACGTAACTGAGGCGCACAAGCACAGATACTTCCGATCACAGGGCCGGTCACAAAACCAAATAGCACCATGGCCGTGAGTGTCGCCGCTGCAAAGTCATGTGACTGACCCTGAGCAGTTACAAGAAAAGGGACTGCCCATAACAGAGCAACCGAAGTTGTCGTTGGCTGCGTTACATAGTGAGTCCAGAAAGACATTCTGATCCCTGGGTTCCTAATGTTTTCAATGAGCTGTTGTGTTGCAAGTTTCAAGGATGGGGTGTTGTGCTTTCTAGATTCATGGCTTTGAGCTTCATTGGCGGTGAAAACAATCACCATTACTGAAATGAACAGTGATGCAGCTGACATGATCGAGAACCCTGCGGTCCACCCAAGAGTTTCAAGCATGTACCAAAAAGGAACTGCTGAGAAGAACTGTCCAAGCTGACCAACAGTTGCAACATACTGTTGTACTTTCGATGCTTTAGCTCCTTGGTACCAACCGTTTATCAAACGGATCATGGAAATGAAGGTGAAGCTATCCCCCATGCCAACAAGCATTCGACCAACCACCGCAGTTGAAAGATTAGGAGCTAGTGCAACCGTTAGTTGCCCAGCAGCCATGACGAAAGCACCAACTGCAAGCAATGCTTTAGCACCGAACCTGTCTAAAAGAATT
>WLIC01000148.1 GCA_009702405.1 Actinomycetota bacterium | reverse complement strand
CTTTGATTCGTAAGTTCCGCGGTAAGGAAGTTGCTTACATCTTCCAAGAGCCGATGACTGCTTTGAACCCTGTTTACACTGTTGGTTTCCAGATTGTTGAGGTTCTTCGTAACCACTTCGAAATGGGTCCTCAGGCAGCCAAGGAAAGAGCCATTGAGCTTTTAACAATGGTGGAAATTCCTGAGCCTGCTCGAAGCTTTGACAAGTATCCTCACCAACTTTCTGGTGGTCAGCGTCAGCGTGCAATGATTGCTCAATCATTGGCTTGTGACCCTGCACTTTTGATTGCTGATGAGCCAACAACAGCTCTTGACGTAACTGTCCAGGCTGAAATCTTGGACCTTATGCGTGGCCTTAAGGACAAGCTGAACTCAGCTGTTCTTTTGATTACTCACGACATGGGTGTTGTTGCTGACTTGAGCGACCGCATCTTGGTTATGAAAGATGGTCTAACTGTTGAAGAAAACACTTCAGAAAAGATCTTCAACAGTCCTCAGCACCCTTACACACAATCACTTTTGGCTTCTGTTCCAAAGCTTGGTTCTGTAAAGGTTCGTCAGCTTGAGAGTGACAACATTAAGGCTGCTCCTGTGCTTGAGGTAACAGATTTGGTCATTGAGTATCCAAAGCGCGGACGTATTCCTGCTTTCCGTGCTGTTGATGGTGTTTCATTCAGCATCCAACCAGGTGAAATCCTAGGTTTGGTTGGTGAATCAGGTTCAGGTAAGACCACTGTTGGTCGTGCCGGTATTGGTCTACTTCCAGTCCACAGTGGTTCTATCAAGGTTCTAGGCGAAGAAATTGCTGGAGCCTCTATGAAGGAACTTCGCGCCATTCGTAAACACACCGGTATCGTCTTCCAGGACCCTGCTTCTTCTTTGAACCCTCGTCTACCTATCGGTGAGAGCATCGGAGAGCCATTGTTCTTGGCTAAGGAAGCTAAGGGTGAAGAGCTAAACAAGCGCGTTGAGGATCTTCTTGACTCTGTTGAGCTTCCACGTTCATACCGTAACCGTTACCCTCACGAGCTATCTGGTGGACAGAAGCAGCGTGTTGGTATCGCTCGTGCTCTAGCGCTATCTCCAAAGCTTTTGATTGCAGATGAGCCTACTTCAGCCCTTGACGTATCTGTTCAGGCTCGTTTCCTTGATCTTTTGCAGGAATTGCAAGACTCTTTGAAGTTCGCCTGTCTGTTCATCACCCACGACATCGGTGTTGTTGACATTTTGGCTCACCGTATTGCAGTTATGCAGTATGGAAAGCTTGTCGAAGTTGGCTCTCGTGACCAGATCTTGAACAAACCTCAAGAGCTATACACCAAGACCCTGCTGGCTGCTGTCCCAGTTCCTGACCCTAAGGAACAGAAGAAGCGTCGTGAGGCTCGCCTCAAACTCATGGCTGACGCTGGTAAATAGCCAATAAAAGTTTCATAGCTAACCGAGGCTCGCTTTTACAGGTGCCTCGGTTAGACTTTAAGCAGTAAGGCTAAAGCACACCGTGCTCTCAAGCCCAATAATCCAAGCGTTCGAGCGTATTTCGTAAGTCGCTGAACTACGCCCTAAAGGACCCAAGTAATGGCCCAAGTAACAAGAGATGACATCCGTAACGTAGCAATTGTTGCCCACGTTGACCACGGCAAGACCACTTTGGTCGATGCCATGCTTCGCCAAACCGGTTCCTTCGGTGATCACGCCAACCTAGGTGAACGCATCATGGACTCAGGCGACCTTGAGCGTGAAAAGGGTATTACTATCCTTGCCAAGAACACAGCCATTGCATACAAAGGCGCTAGCGCTAATGGTAAAGAGATAACCATCAACGTTATCGACACCCCAGGTCACGCTGACTTCGGCGGTGAGGTTGAACGTGGTCTATCTATGGTTGACGGTGTTGTATTGCTAGTTGATGCATCTGAAGGTCCACTACCGCAGACACGTTTCGTTTTGCGTAAGGCACTTGAGGCTAACCTGACAGTTATCTTGTTGGTGAACAAGACTGACCGTCCAGATGCTCGCATCGATGAAGTTGTTGAAGAGACTCATGACTTGCTTCTAGGTCTAGCTAGCGACATTCACGAAGATGTTCCAGATCTAGATATCGATTCAATTCTTGAACTACCTGTTATCTATGCTTCAGGTCGTGCAGGTCGTGCATCGCTAAACAAACCAGCAGATGGCACCATGCCAGATTCAGGAGATCTAGAACCACTGTTCGCTGCAATCTTGAAGCACATCCCTGCTCCTGTTTTTGATGACGAAGCTCCTTTGCAAGCTCACGTTACTAACCTTGACGCTTCTCCTTTCCTAGGCCGTCTTGCTCTGCTTCGTATCTTCAACGGAACTATCCGTAAGGGTCAGCAGGTTGCTTGGGTTCGTCAGGATGGCACAACTCAGACCGTGAAGATCACTGAACTACTAAAGACCAAAGCTCTTGAACGTATCCCAACTGATTCAGCAACAGCTGGAGACATTGTTGCGGTTGCCGGTATTGAGAACATCACCATCGGTGAAACTCTTGCTGATCCAAATGACGTTCGACCACTACCAATGATCACTGTTGATGATCCTGCTATCTCGATGACCATCGGTATTAACACCTCACCTATGGCAGGTCGAGTTAAGGGAGCGAAGGTAACTGCTCGTTTGGTTAAGGACCGTTTGGATAAAGAACTTATCGGTAACGTATCCATCAGAGTTCTGCCAACCGAACGTCCAGATGCTTGGGAAGTTCAGGGTCGTGGCGAGCTAGCTCTTGCCATCTTGGTTGAGCAGATGCGTCGTGAAGGCTATGAACTAACTGTTGGTAAGCCTCAGGTAGTTACCAAGAAGATTGATGGCAAGTTGCATGAGCCTGTTGAAGATCTAACCCTGGATGTTCCAGAAGAGTTCCTAGGCTCAATGACTCAGCTTATGGCTGCTCGTAAGGGCCGCATGAAGAACATGGTCAACCACTCAACCGGTTGGGTTCGTATGGAGTTCCTAGTTCCTTCTCGTGGTCTTATTGGTTTTAGAACTGAGTTCCTAACCACCACTAAGGGAACCGGTATTGCTAACGCTATTTCAGCAGGCTACGAGCCTTGGGCAGGAGAGATCATTACTCGTGTTAACGGTTCTTTGGTTGCTGACCGTGCAGGTGTTGCAACTCCGTTTGCGATGATTGCTTTGCAAGAGCGTGGCGCATTCTTTGTTGAGCCAACCAGTGAGGTTTATGCAGGAATGGTTGTTGGTGAGAACTCTAGAGCTGATG
>WLIC01000147.1 GCA_009702405.1 Actinomycetota bacterium | reverse complement strand
CACTGGACGCGATAAAAGAGCGTATTCCCGAAGGCACTTCAGCCTCTTCAGACGTTGACGCTGAAGATCACTCAGACTCATTCTCTATTCCTGAGGTAACCAACGAAGAGCATGATGTTGTCGTTGTCCCTAAGCAGGAGGACGAATTCACTTGTAGCCAGGGTTTCATTGTGAAGCACCACTCACAAAGGGCCCGCAAGGACGGTCAGTACGGCCCTGTCTGTGTGGATTGCACTCACTAACGCTTAGCGTTTAGGTGGCTTGCCAGCACCTCTGGGTGCCTTGTAGCTATGAGCCAGTATGGCGTTGGATCTTTCTCATCCTTTAGCTCTATCTTTACAAGCCCTTTTACGCCTATTTGGAACTTTGTATAAGCCAGAGTGCTCAATCTTTGACCACGCTCGAGGAACTGATCCTTGCCCTCTACGATGATTGTTTGACCTAATAGGTCTTTAGTGATCAGAGCATTGTTTACATGTAGAACATGGTGAGCCACGCTTATCTTCGGTGCCAGCAGGTAACTGAAGATGAAAAATACCAGGTATGAGCCAACGGCTACGCCCAGAGCAAGCTCTAGGGCAAATGGTAGGGAAATCAAAAAGAGAGCCGCCGGCAAAAACAACCCAGCAACAAAGAAACCTAAGCTAGGCAGCACTCGTTCTTCATAGCTAACTGGCACAGGTGATTTGGTCATGCATTTAGAATACGCTCATGACAACTTTTGAGGTTCTAATCATCTGCGAGCCAGAACTTATGCTTACTATGGGTAATTCAGGTGATGCTGGTTACGATTTGAAGGCTGCAGAACCTTTTGTGATTGAACCAGGCTCTAGACAACTAGTTCCAACCGGGGTGAAGTTAGCGTTACCAGCGGGCTATGTTGCCCTAGTTCATCCACGTAGCGGACTAGCCGCTAAGAATGGCATAACAGTTTTGAATGCACCTGGCACAGTTGACGCTGGTTACCGTGGTGAAATTGCAGTAACGCTGATAAATCACTCGACTGAACCTTTCTCCATAGCTAGAGGAGATCGAATTGCTCAGATACTTTTCCAGAAATTTGAAAGTCCTAGGTTTGTTGAAGTTTCAGCGCTGCCGGGTTCACAACGAGGAAACGCTGGTTTCGGATCAACGGGAGTCAAATAAATGTCAGACGCAACATTCAGTAATGGTCGTCCCGCCAACCAAGGTCCTTACGATAAATCGGATTTAGCAGCACCTCAAGAGTTAGTCGACTTCGGATCTGTCGCCTTCGTTCCAAATCCACTGGTAAGCGTAAGAGCTGAAATCGAAGAAGGCACACAGCGAATCGTTGCTATCTCATTCGATTATCAGGACAGCACATTGCAGGTTCAGGCCTTTGCAATTCCTAAGGGTAGAACCATGTGGGAAGAGGTACTCGACGACATTGCGACCAGTTTGGAAGCACAGGGAATTGAAAAGCAGAGACATTCCGGTCCATTCGGAATAGAGCTCTTGGCAGAGATTCCGTTACAAGGTAAGTCAACTAAAACTGTTCGTATGTTTGGTGTTGATGGTGATCGCTGGTTATTGCGAGGAACGATTTCTGGATCTGCAATCAAAGATTTGGATGCAAAGTCATTACTCGAGGACATCTTCAGAGGAATGGTTGTCAATAGAGGCGAAGTTCCACTGCCACCTCGTGAACTTCTCCCATTGACGCTACCTGCTGGTGCCATCGTGCCAAAGGCAAACTAGTGACCGAGCCAAAGCCAAGAATCAAGATCGAGAAATACGGCATCAAGCAGTCAGAAGACGGCTATCAACTCGACTTCAAATCACTGCTAGCAAGTGTTGGAGGATTCCAAGGTCTTATTGAATCCACACTGCCTGGATTTTTGTATGTCTTAACGTTTGCCATTTGGCGAAGCCTAACCATCAGCATTTCTACCGTGGTAGCAGCCGTTTTGCTTTTGACCATTAGACACTTCGTTAAGAAGCGTCCTTTCTCTCAGTTAGTCGGATCTCTGATTGGTATAGCGCTAGCTATTTACCTAACTCTTCGTCCTGGCGGGCAAGCAGGGGATTTCTACCTAAAAGACTTCTGGACTAACGGCATCTACGGATCGGTCTTGTTGCTAAGTGTGGTCATTCGGCTTCCCATTATTGGAGTGATGGTTGGTTTATTTACTAATCAGGGGCTCACCTGGCGAAAAAATCGCAGAAAAGTAAGGTTTTTCGACTTAGTTACTTTGCTCTGGGTTGGCTTATTTGCCACCAGGTTAGCCGTTGAATTGCCTCTGTACTTCGTGGGAGACATCGTAACTTTGGGCTTTGTCAAGCTAGTTCTGGGCCTTCCGTTCTACCTGACAATGATTTGGGTCTCATGGCTTCTGCTCAGGAAAGTGATTACTCCTGCCCAAGATGGTATTTTGGACAAGTAGATTTCGTAAACATCGCTAGGAGTGGGCTTTTGTCCAAAGTTAATAGTTTCGGTTCAAGTTCTGTCTTGGAAGTAAGTGGCAAGCAATATCGCATCTTCCGTCTGGACAGTGTGTTGAAGGCTCAACTGCCTTACAGCCTGAAGATCCTCCTAGAGAACCTCCTACGCACCGAAGATGGTGCCAATATCACCGCAGATCACATCAACGCAATCGTGAACTGGAACCCAACAGCAGAGCCTGATACCGAGATTCAATTCAGTCCAGCTCGCGTAATCATGCAGGACTTCACCGGTGTTCCTTGCATCGTAGATCTTGCAACAATGCGCGAAGCTGTCTCAGCTCTCGGGGGAGATCCGAAGCGCGTGAACCCATTAGCTCCAGCTGAGCTAGTTATCGACCATTCAGTTGTTATCGATGTTGCTGGTAGCCCAGATGCATTTGAACGCAACGTTGAATTCGAATACGAGAGAAACGGCGAGCGTTATCAATTCTTACGTTGGGGTCAAGGTGCTTTCAATGACTTCAAGGTTGTTCCACCTGGTACTGGAATCGTGCACCAAGTAAATATTGAATACCTGGCCAGAACTGTGATGACTCGTGAAGTTGCAGGCGAGACATTGGCTTATCCAGATTCTTGTGTTGGTACAGATTCACACACCACTATGGTGAATGGACTTGGAGTTTTAGGTTGGGGTGTTGGCGGTATCGAAGCAGAAGCTGCGATGCTAGGTCAACCTGTCTCCATGTTGATTCCTAAGGTTGTTGGTTTCAAACTAACTGGAGCTATTCCAACCGGAGCAACTGCAACGGATGTTGTTCTTACCATCACAGAGATGCTTCGTAAGCACGGCGTTGTTGGTAAGTT
>WLIC01000146.1 GCA_009702405.1 Actinomycetota bacterium | reverse complement strand
GGTGGTAACCCATCGAGTGTTGGCTACGTTGATGTTCAAGATCGAATCATGCAAAACATTTTGAATAGAAGACCTGGTTCCCAGTAATGCCTGTTGTTGCAGCCGGCGCTATTTTATGGCGCAAGGAAAAAGGCGTGCTGAAAGTTCTGATGATTCATAGATCACGCTATGACGACTGGAGTTGGCCTAAAGGCAAACTTGATAAAGGTGAAGCAGTCAGTGAAGCAGCTGTTCGTGAACTTAAAGAGGAGACCGGTCTCAAGGTTTCTCTTGGAGTCAAGTTATTTGTTTCTGAATATAAGTTAGACAACGGTGCAAAGAAGGTTGTTCATTACTGGTCAGCTCAGGTTACCGATGAAGCACTTAGAAAACAGAAATTCAAACCAGATGATGAAGTAAGCACTTTTGAATGGCTATCTGTTGAAGATGCCAAGAAGCGCATGACATACAAGCACGACAACGAACCGCTGAAAGTCCTCATTGCTCTGAACGAAAAGAACCAGTTAGACACTCGTCCTTTTATTGTTTTGCGTCACGCTAAAGCCACTCCTAGAACTGAATGGTCTAAAGGAGAAGCAACTAGGCCATTGTTGAACCAGGGAGCCATTCAGGCTGTTGCCCTAAGAAACATCCTGAATGCCTATGGTCCAAAGCTGGTTGTGACCAGCAGCTGGAAGCGCTGTTTGGATACTGTGCTGCCCTTTATTGCTAAGCACAAGATCAAGCTCGTTGAGCGCTCTCAACTAAGTGAATTAGGGGCTAAGAATGGCCCGCAGCGGACTGTAAAGCTCGTGAACAACCTAGTTTTAGCCGAGAAGCGTGTGGTGGTTTGTAGCCACCGTCCAGCGCTGCCGACCATCATTGAGGCTCTAGGTGCCTATGGCGATAAAGCCCAGCGTAAAGAGCTTGAAGAGGCTCTGATCCTCAAGCCTGCGGATATGTGTGTGGTGCATTTAGCCAAAGGAACAGGCAAAAAGAAGGCCAAGATTGTTGGCATCGAGTTCGAAGGACCAGCCAGCTGGGATTAGTCTTTTTAGATGACTACTTCTCCTGCAGCATGGCTTACCTGGCTTGAAGCCAGAAACAAGAACTTCGCTAACCCAACCGGTTTCCTATCAATTACCAACTTGGTTTGGCTCACAAATGAACCGCAAACCATTCAAGGTATCTCTGGTTCATGGTGGGCTGAAGGCGACACAGTGTTTGTCAACGACAGCAACACCGGTAACCACTCTTGGCCTATCGAACCTAGAGGCGAAATCTCTTTTGATTACGATGGCATCAAAGTTGAACTAGCTAGTCGTAATGGTCAACTAGTAGTTAGACCAAGAGATCCAAATAACCAGATGTTGCAATCATTCGAAGGTGTAATCACCTTTGATTACAACCCAGGGTTCTGTGTAACAGCAACACTAGAAGCAAGCGATGCTCCTAAAGAAGTTGTTGTTGGATCTGTTGTTGAAGGAATGACCCACGCATACATCTCTCCCGGCGCATTAGTTTTCAGCATTGAGGGTAATGAATACCGACTAACTGCTTTTGATAAAGCAAACAGCGAAGACCTAACTGTTTATTACAAGGATTCAACTTCAGGAAACATTACCTATGGGACTGGTCGATCAGTGAACGCTTTCCACCAGGAAGATGGTTCATACATTCTTGATTTCAATTACTCGGGTAACTTCCCTTGCTCATACACAGATTTTGCAACCTGTCCTGTTTCGCCTGTTGAAAACAAATTGCCGATTGCGATTGAAGCAGGAGAAAAGAAACCGTTATACAGAAACACCGTTGAAGGAATTATGTCTCAGGTTGCCAAATGAGAGATGAAGTTACCGGTGGATTACCACTTGCCCTAAATGCTAACGGTGAACCTGCCCTTTGTTTAGTAACCGGAGCTACCGGTTATATCGGTGGCAGGTTAGTTCGTGAATTATTAGAACACGGTTACCGTGTTCGAGTCTTTGCTCGTCATGCTGAACGACTAACCAGTTATCCATGGTTTTCTAGAGTTCAAATTGTTGAAGGCGATGCCAACGATCGTGAGGCTGTTAGTAGGGCTCTAAAAGGTGTTGACGTTGCTTACTACCTCCTTCATGCTCTGATGGTCAGAGATGACTTCGAACAGCTAGAACGTGACTGGGCTAAAACTTTTGGTGAGTGTGCCAAAGAAAACAATGTTCAAAGAATCATTTACTTGGGTGGCATGGCTGAATCTAAGACCAAGCTAAGTGCCCACCTTGCTGCCCGAGCTGAAACCGGAGAGATCCTTAGAAACTCAGGCGTGCCAACCATCGAGCTTCGTGCCGGTGTTGTCATTGGTTCTGGTTCTGCATCTTTTGAGATGCTGAGATATCTAACCGAAAGACTTCCGATTATGGTTACCCCTAAATGGGTAACCGTGAGAATCCAACCAATCGCAGTTAGAGATGTCTTGAGATATCTAGTTGGTTCAGCTGGAGTTAAAGAGAAATTGAATGACCATTTCGATATTGGTGGACCAGAGGTTCTCACATATAGAGATTTGATGTTGCAGTATGCAGAAGCTGCTGGGCTTAGAAAAAGAATCATCATGCCACTACCGGTGCTAACACCAAGGCTTTCCAGCGGCTGGGTAGGACTTGTGACCCCTGTGCCGATTACCTTGGCTAGAAGATTGATTGACTCACTGAGAAATGAAGTTGTTGCTCAAGATGATTCGATCAAGAAATATATTCCAGATCCTGAAGGTGGCCTAACAACTTTCAAGAAAGCTGTTGCCCTTGCCCTGACCCGCATCAAAGAAGCCAACGTTGAAACACGTTGGTCTAATGCATCGCTACCAGGTAGCCCTAGCGAACCACTACCAACAGACCCTAAGTGGGCTGGTGGTTCGCTATACACAGACATCAGAGTTGAGACTGGCACAGATCCGATTGAAAAGGTTTGGCAAAGAATCGAATCAATCGGTGGCGACAACGGTTATTCAACAGCTACCTGGGCTTGGGAACTCAGAGGATTACAAGATCGCCTCGTTGGTGGTGTTGGTCTAAGACGTGGCAGAAGAGATCCTTACTTCCTACTCGAAGGTGAGTCACTAGATTTCTGGAGAGTTGAAGCCATTGAAAGACCTCATCTTCTAAGACTTAGAGCTGAGATGAAGATGCCAGGTCTTGCTTGGTTAGAGTTCCAGGCTGAGTCGACTAAAGATGGCGGCACCAAGGTCACTCAACGAGCAATCTTCGTGCCGAAAGGTTTACTAGGTCACATTTACTGGTGGACAGTATTTCCTATGCATGGCT
>WLIC01000145.1 GCA_009702405.1 Actinomycetota bacterium | reverse complement strand
GTGTCAACTTCAATCTCAACAACAATCTTTGAAGCCACTAGATGGAGCCCACCGCAGAAGCGCAAAATGGTCGCTAGTTCTGCTGCTCGCACCGAACTCTTTGACACCTCAACTCTGGCTAGTTCATCCTTAAGTTCTGCAGTTAATGCCATCTATTACTCTTTCCCTAAATCTCGGTGTTTTAGGCGCACTTCGACGCCTTCGATTACAGCTAGTCGTTTAGCAACCTCAATAGCGGTAGCGACAGATCGGTGTTTGCCTCCGGTGCAACCAAAAGCAATTGATGCGTGCTTGCGGTTCTCCTTCAAATAACCTCGCAGCACTGGCTGCAATGCGGCTACGTAGTTAGTAATGAATTCTTCAGCGCCATCCTGGCTTAGAACAAAATCTGCTACCTGATGGTCTTCTCCAGTAAACGGGCGAAGAGATTCATCCCAGAATGGGTTAGGTAGGAAGCGCATGTCTGCAATCAAGTCCGCATCGCTTGGAGCTCCATATTTAAAACCAAAGCTTTGAATCATTAGGTTCAGTTTTTTAGATTCGGCGCTCGAGAAACTCTCAGAGATTTTTGCGGAGAGTTGGTAAACATTTAGTTCACTGCTATCGATAACAAAGTCAGCTTGCTCGCGTAGCGGCAATAACCTTGTTCGCTCCGCGTCTATGCCGTCAGTGATAGTCCCATTTCCTTGCAGTGGGTGAGGTCTTCTAACCTGCTCATATCTCTTAACCAAGGTTGCATCGTTGGCTTCTAGGAAGAGCACCTGTGCGTTGACGTTACTCTGTCTAAGCAGATTGATGTGCTCGCTTAGATCTAGGAACAACTCTCCGCCGCGTGCATCGATAACAACTGCTAATCGTGGCAATTCTCTGTCTGAATGAGAGAACAGCTCAGCCATTGGCTTGATCATTTGAGGTGGCAGATTATCGACGACATACCAATCCATGTCTTCGAGAGCTTTACCAACGGTTGATCTACCCGCGCCGGACATGCCAGTTACGATAAGTAACTCGTATGACTTGTCCTGGTTCACTTAGGCTTCTTCCTTGCTCGTTGAAACTACTCTAGTCATTTTGCGACACGCCCGAGATGAAAATGACGAACTGGTACTAGTTATCAGCAAGTTTGTTCAATATTGAGGCTGCTAGCGCTGGTCCTATGCCTGAAACCTCGCCTATTTCCTCAACGGAAGCCATTCTGAGGCGCTTTGCAGAGCCAAATCGCCTAAGTAATGCAGCAACTCGCTTATCCCCTAGCCCCTCAATTGAAGCCAATTCGGTGGCTATTCCAGATGCTCGCTGCTTCCGTTGGGCTGTGATGGCGAAGCGGTGTGCCTCATCTCGCACACGTTGCAACAGGAACAAAGCTTCTGTGCCTCGAGGCAGAATCACTGGGAATGGATTGTTAGGTAGCCAAATCTCTTCTAGCCGTTTAGCTAGACCGATGACCGCAAGGTTCTTCACTCCGCTATCAGCTAGTGCTCGGGCAGCCGCATTGACTTGAGGTGCACCACCGTCCACGATAAGTAACCCAGGGCGATAACTGAACTTGTTGTTGGTCTCCCCATCACCTTCAACTAGATACTTCAATCTCCGACGCAAAGTTTGATAAAGCGAATCGGTGTCATCAGTGGATGACTCAATGTTGAACTTACGATACTGATCCTTTTTAGCTAAACCATCTTCGAAGACCACCATGGATGAAACTATTCCAGTGCCACCAAGATGTGACACGTCATAACATTCGATGCGTAGCGGTGCAGTTTCAAGTTGCAGATACTTCTGCAATTCGGCAAGAGCTTCGCTTCTTGCAGTGAAGTCAGCGGTTCTGCGCAATTTGTATAGACCTAGTGCATGTTTAGCATTCGTGTGTGCTGTTTCAGCTAGCGCTCTTTTATCCCCACGTTGTGGAATTCTAAGGTCAACCTTCTGGCCTCTGATTTCGGTCAGCCACTGAGTTAGTGCTTGACCGTCTGCTGGCATAACAGGAACTAGAACTTCCTTAGGAACATCACTCGCGAAAGTGGCATCCTTGCCGTAAACGTTTTGAAGTAGATACTCAACTAGTTCGGTTTGATCTCGTTCTAACTCTTTATCAACAACCCAACCCATCACACCTCTGATACGCCCACCACGTACCCTAAATAGACTCACTGCAGCTGCAAGTTCATCGTCAGCTATTCCGAAGAGGTCTGCATCAGTTTGATCGGTAAAGACCACTGTGCTCTTTTCAAGAACTGCCTCTAAAGCAGCAATGTCATCGCGTAATCTTCCCGCCAATTCGTATTGCTCAGTATCAGAAGCTTCGAGCATCTTCTTGTTGAGCGACTCTAGATACTTTTCATCGCCCGATTGAATGAAATCAGCAAACTCTTTAGCCATGGACTTGTGATCTTCATTACTGATTCTTGAAACACAGGGTGCTGAACACTTGCCTATATCTGCAAGCAAACATGGTCGGTTAGATGACTTGGCTCGGTTATAGACGCCAGTTGAGCAAGACCTTATTGGATAGACCTTCAGGAGTGTGTCTAAAGTTTCTCTGACTGCCCAGGCTTGTGTGTAAGGGCCAAAGTATTTAGCTCCTTTGATCTCACGATTACGAGTAATGAAAACTCTTGGAACCGCATCAGACATGGTTATGGCTAAGTATGGATAACTCTTGTCGTCTTTGAATCGGACATTGAAAGGTGGGTTGAATTCTTTAATCCAAGTGAACTCAAGCTGCAGAGCTTCAAACTCGGTCTTTACTATCGTCCAGTTAACATCTGCTGCACTTTGCACCATGCGACGTGTCTTTTCTTGCAGAGTGCTTAACGGTGCAAAGTATGAACTAAGTCTTGCTCTTAGATTCTTAGCCTTACCAACATAAAGAACTCGACCTGATTCATCTAGGAAGCGATAGACACCAGGATCAGTTGGGATCTCTGAGGTTTTAGGTCTAAAAGAAACATCGTTAGCCATAGCTAGCCAAGTATCTCTTTGAGGAACTTTCCAGTGTGTGACTTCACGTTCTTAGCCAAATCTTCAGGGGTACCAACGCCGACAATTTCTCCACCACGAGAGCCACCCTCAGGGCCGATGTCAACCAACCAGTCAGCGCTCTTAATCACATCAAGGTTGTGCTCAATAACGAGAACGGTGTTGCCCTTGTCAACTAAGCCATTTAGAACAAGCAATAGTTTTCTAACGTCTTCGAAGTGCAGGCCTGTTGTTGGCTCGTCTAGCACATAGATACTTCGTCCATTTGATCTCTTCTGTAGTTCGGTTGCTAGCTTCACACGCT
>WLIC01000144.1 GCA_009702405.1 Actinomycetota bacterium | reverse complement strand
AGTACTTACGCTCCATCGGTGGATAGTTGGTAATAGTCACAGGCTTCCAACCAATCTTGATCTCTTCGCCATCCTTGTATGCCATTGAGTGCACCATGAACTTCTCGTCATTACGAGTTTCGAAGTCTTCACGGAAGTGTCCGCCACGAGATTCTCTTCTCTCACGAGCTGTGTATGCAAGTACTTCAGCAAGGTCAAGTAAGAAACCAAGTTCGATAGCTTCAAGTAGATCTGTGTTGAATCGAAGTCCACGGTCCTGAACTTGAATGTGTTCGTATCTCTTACGAAGCTCTTTGATCTTCTCGAGTGCTTCGTTCAAAGATTCTTCAGTTCTATAAACCTGTGCATTCTTATCCATGGTGTCTTGCAACTCTTTACGGATAACAGCAATCTTCTCTGTTCCAGTTGCATTTCTCATGTGTTCAATAAGTTTTACAGTTTCAGCAATGGCATCCTGAGGAACATCAACAAACTGTGCATCCTTGGCATACTCCACCGCATAGATTCCAGCTCGTTTACCAAACACGTTGATATCCAATAGTGAGTTAGTTCCTAGACGGTTAGCACCATGCACTGAAACACAAGCACATTCACCAGCAGCATAAAGACCAGGAACAACAGTGTCGTTATCCCTTAGAACTTCAGCCTTGATGTTGGTAGGGATTCCACCCATTGCATAGTGAGCGGTTGGGAAAACAGGAACTGGCTCGGTGTATGGCTCAACACCTAGGTAGGTTCTAGCGAACTCTGTAATGTCAGGAAGCTTTGCATCAATAACAGCAGGCTCTAGGTGAGTTAGATCTAGAAGAACATAGTCCTTGTGTGGACCTGCTCCTCTTCCTTCACGCACTTCGTTAGCCATAGCTCGTGCAACCATGTCTCTAGGAGCTAGGTCCTTGATAGTTGGCGCATAGCGTTCCATGAAGCGCTCACCTGATGCATTACGAAGGATTCCACCTTCACCACGGGCTGCTTCTGAAAGCAAGATACCAAGGCCAGCGAGCCCTGTTGGGTGGAATTGGTAGAACTCCATGTCCTCTAGTGGCAAACCCTTACGGTAGATGATGCCAACGCCGTCACCGGTAAGAGTGTGAGCGTTAGATGTGGTCTTGAAGATCTTTCCGAAACCACCGGTAGCAAAAACTATGGATTTACCCTGGAAGACGTGCAGTTCACCGGTAGCTAGTTCATAAGCAACAACAGCTGCTGGTCTTTCAACACCATCAACTGTGTTCATAACAAGGTCTAGAACATAGAACTCGTTATAGAACTCGATGCCAAGCTTTACGCAGTTTTGGTACAAGGTCTGCAGAATCATGTGACCGGTACGGTCAGCTGCATAACAAGATCTTCTTACCGGAGCTTTACCGTGGTCACGTGTGTGTCCACCGAATCTTCTCTGGTCGATCTTGCCATCAGGTGTTCTGTTGAAAGGAAGACCCATGTTCTCAAGATCGATAACAGCCTGAACAGATTCTTTAGCAAGAATCTCTGCTGCATCCTGGTCAACTAGGTAGTCGCCACCTTTAACTGTGTCAAAGGTATGCCATTCCCAGTTATCTTCTTCAACGTTTGCAAGAGCTGCAGCCATACCACCTTGAGCTGCCCCTGTGTGTGAACGAGTAGGGAAGAGCTTAGAGATAACAGCAGTCTTAGCGTGTGGACCTGCTTCAATAGCAGCACGCATACCGGCACCACCAGCACCAACAATTACTACGTCGTACTGGTAGTGGTGAACTTTGACTTCAGACAATTTATTCCTTTAGCCTTTGCAGACTAGATCTGGTAGATAGTTATGAACATTAGGGTCAATACAAGGATCGAAAGTTGTAATAACTAAAGTTCCAAGCAAGATAAGTGCAGCTGCAACAACCCAGAGAGTTACGTTTAGTGCTTTGCGCAACCATTCTCTTTCTGAGTAGTCGTTGACAAGAGTTCTCATTCCGTTGGTGCCGTGAATAAGTGCTAACCACAAAATCAAACCATCGTAAACCTGCCAGAAAGGTGAAGCCCATTTACCTGCAACGAATGCAAAGTCAATAGCTTTCACACCGCGCTCTGGAAGAACTAGGTTCACCAATAGGTGACCGATAATAAGGAAAATAAGAATGACACCTGAGATACGCATGAAGATCCATGCGCGCTTCTCCCACTGAGCACCTTTACGTGATCTTGGTGCATCTGGTTGTTCAATAACGATGGCCATGATTACGCTCCAAAGATATGCATTAGCTGACGAGGCACAAAGCCAGCCATCAGGATTACCCAAATAACAAGAACCACCCAGAACATCTGGTTCTGGTATTTAGCGCCTTTGCGCCAGAAGTCGATCAACATCACGCGGATACCGTTGAAACCGTGGAACAAGATAGCTCCAACTAGGCCAATCTCAGCCACTCCGATGATGTCTGTCTTATAGGAGGCCACAACTGAGTTGTATGCCTCAGGGCTTACACGCACCAAAGCGGTATCAAGAATGTGAACAAGGAGGAAGAAGTAGATTCCAACTCCAGTAATACGGTGTAAAACCCATGACCACATGCCTAATTTGCCGCGATATAGGGTTCCGGCAGGTCTATTTGCCAATTAATTCCTCCTTGATTGGCACCGAATTTTCGGGCCTAACCGACTTTAATGATAACTTGCGGCCCTAGGTAAAAATGCCCTTTAGGGCTATCTGGGTTAGGCTTTTGAGGTTATGAGCGACCAAAAAGAGCCAATGGCTCGGTTCTATTCTGTTATCCCAGCTGGCGGTATCGGCAGCAGGCTATGGCCACTGTCTCGAGCAGCCGCGCCTAAGTTTTTGCATGACCTAACTGGCTCTGGTCAAACACTTCTCCAAGACACCTGGGATCGACTTGAACCACTATCTGGAGCAGATCGCATTGTTGTTGTTACCGGTGTTGCTCATAAAAACGCTGTTGTTGAACAGTGTTCTGATTTAGCTAATAGCAATCTATTTTTAGAGCCAAGCCCGAAGGATTCAACAGCTGCTATTGCTTTAGCTGCTGCTATTTTGATGAAGCGTGAACCAGATGTGATTATTGGTTCTTTTGCAGCCGATCATGTCATCACAGATAACAAAGAATTCTCTGATTGCGTTAGAGAAGCTGTTGCAGTTGCAGCCACCGGCAAGATTGTGACAATTGGAATTGAACCAACCGAACCTTCAGTTGGCTTTGGCTATATCAAAGCTGGCGAGAAGATGGACCTTGATTTTGCCAAGCATGCTCGTGAAGTAGATAAGTTCGTTGAGAAGCCAGACATCGAACGAGCTCGTAAGTATGTGAAGTCTGGTAAGTATCTCT
>WLIC01000143.1 GCA_009702405.1 Actinomycetota bacterium | reverse complement strand
TCGAGAGCAGCGACTCACGAGCTTGGTTAGCATTTCGTTCAGGCGAGCTCTTCTCAACGTACCGTTCATCGCCCCACCAAAAGTGAAGACGATTCAAATCTAGTTTTGCAAAGTCCGCATTATCAGCGAGAGCCGCCAGAGTCTTGATGCCGACTGTCCCACCGGTTAAGGCAAAGTGAAAAACTTCTTGCTTGGCCAACAGGCCCTGTAATGTTGCAACGATCTCTGCTGCTGCAAGTGTTGCAACATCCTGAGCATTTATTGCTCTACGAATTTCAACCGACTGCACTATTTCTTAGCCTTTGCAGAAACAACAGGGGAGATGCGCTTTGTTCCAAATCCCTTGGTTATCAGCTTTCCAAAAGCATCATCACTGTCGAGGCGGCGAAGATCTTCAATCAAGCAATCGCGTGGAGATCTTCTTGGCAAGCTGATGTCTCTAGTTGGCTGAGAAGGTTGAGTCAAGGTTGCGACATCTGGGATGTTGCGAACAATCTCAATGTTTCCAGATGCTCGAACCAGAGTTACGCCCTTGATACCAGCGACAACTTTTCCTCTGCTTGTACGAACCAGTTCAACATCAACTTTGAGTTTGAGTTCAAGCCAGGCAGCTAGAAGGTCAGTGCTCGGAGAGTCAACAGCACCGGTCACAATCACCTTGGTAACTGTGTCATAAGGTGGCTGGTCCAAAATGGCAGCTAGTTGTGCTCGCCAAAGAGTCAACCTTGTCCAAGCGAAATCACTGTCGCCTGGCGTGTAATTCTTAGCAAGTGATGACAGCCAAGCGTGCGGGTCTTTTTGCGCGGCGGCATCAGTGATTCTGCGTTGGGCAATTCTTCCAATTGCAGAAGTCGATGGCTTCTCAGGTGCTTCACCTGGCCACCAAGCAACAACAGGAGCATCTGGAAGTAGAAGTCCAGTTACCAAGCTCTCAGGGTCGCTTGACGCTTCACCATAGGCACGCAAAACAATAACCTCAGATGCACCGGCATCGCCACCAACACGAATTTCAGCATCAAGACGTGGCTCTGACTTGGTCTTCTTATCTTCATCCGCCAAAACGATAATGCGACAAGGATGAGCTCTTGATGCCTCGTTCGCTGCAAGAATTGCTTCTTCAAGTCCTGAGAAGTTGGTTTGAATAATCAGTGTTAGCACTCGACCAAGTGCAACAGCTCCACCTTCTTCGCGGATCTCAACAAGTTCTCTGGAGATCTTAGATGTTGTAGTGTTAGGAAGATTCTTAATCATGGACGTCTCCAAGCTCTGCCATCAATGGCCATCATCTTGTCCGCTGAGTTAGGACCCCAGGTTCCTGGACGATACGGCTCAGGTTTACCATTCTTAGCCCAGAACTCTTCGATCGGGTCAAGAATCTTCCACGAGAGCTCAACTTCTTCGTGACGAGGAAATAGCGGTGGATCGCCAAGCAAAACATCCAAGATTAGACGTTCGTAAGCTTCTGGACTTGCCTCAGTGAATGCGTGGCCATAACCGAAGTCCATGGTCACATCTCTAACCTGCATGCCAACGCCTGGAACCTTAGAACCAAATCTGATTGTCACACCTTCATCAGGCTGCACTCTAATTACTAGCGCGTTCTGACCAAGAGCTGAAGTTTGGCTTGCTCCAAAGATCTGTTGCGGTGCTCGTTTGAAAACAACCGCGATTTCAGTAACTCTTCGACCAAGTCTCTTACCTGCTCTGAGGTAGAAAGGAACTCCTGCCCAGCGACGAGTATTGATATCTAGTCTCATGGCAGCGAAGGTTTCAGTTACAGACTTAGGGTTCATGCCATCTTCGTCTAGGAAACCAGTAACTTTTTCGCCACCCTGCCAGCCACCGGTGTATTGACCGCGAGCTGTGTGTTTCGCCAAATCCTCAGGAATACGAACAGCAGAAAGGACTTTCTCTTTCTCCGCGCGAAGATCAGCTGCATCAAATGATATTGGTTCTTCCATAGCTGTTAGAGCTAGAAGTTGCAGTAGGTGGTTCTGTATGACGTCTCTTGCTGCGCCGATGCCGTCGTAATAACCTGCACGTCCACCAACACCGATGTCTTCAGCCATAGTGATCTGAACGTGATCGATGTAGTTGTTGTTCCAAAGTGGTTCGTAAAGTTGGTTGGCAAAACGCAAAGCCAAAATGTTCTGAACAGTCTCTTTACCTAAGTAGTGGTCAATTCTAAAGATTGAATCAGCAGGGAAGACTGATTCAACAACTTCATTCAGTTCACGAGCAGACTGAAGGTCGTGACCGAAAGGCTTCTCAATTACTACACGTCTGAACTGGTCTGGCTTTGGATCAGCCAAGCCAGAACGAGAAAGCTGCTGAGTTACCAAGGGGAACGCCTTTGGCGGGATGCTGAGGTAGAACGCGTGGTTTCCATTGGTGCCACGTTCTTTATCTAGTTCTTCGATAGTTTCGCGAAGCTTGTCAAAAGCAGCGTCATCACCAAATTCTCCAGAAACAAAACGGATTCCTTGAGATAGTTGAGCCCAAACTTCTTCACTCCACGGAGTTCTTGCGTATTTCTTTACCGACTCATAAACCACTTGACCGAAATCTTGGTCAACCCAGTCTCTTCTAGCAAAACCAACAAGAGAGAAACCAGGTGGCAACAATCCACGGTTAGCAAGATCATAAACCGCAGGCATTAGTTTCTTACGGCTTAAATCTCCAGTAACACCAAAGATGATTAGACCTGATGGTCCAGCAATTCTGCTGAGCCTGCGGTCTTCTGGATCCCTGAGGGGATTCTTGCCTGGACCTAGTTTCACACCAGCCATAATTTGTCTATCTCCTTAGCCGATAGCTCGCAATATTGTTTTGAAATCTTCAACCGGGTTGGTCAGAGTCAGAGTCAATACTGGACGTCCCAAATCAGCCAAAACTTTGGCATCGCCAGCTGCCTGCGAAGCGATGAGTTCACCGAATGTGAAATCTCTACCAGGGACTGCTAAATCGTCAGCACTTCGAGAAACCAGTTGTAGAAAGACACCTTGACGTGGTCCACCTTTGTGATATTGGCCAGTTGAGTGCAGGAATCTAGGAGCCCAACCATATGTAGTTGGACGGTTGGTGGCTTCTGCAACAGCTTCACGAAGATCAGATGCAGCTAGGTCGGAGTTTCTGTTCATGTATGACTGAATAGAAACGTAGCCATCGTTTGCAAGCTCTGCGAATAACTTCTTGATTGCTGTTGTTACATCTTCAACACCAGATAGATCTAGTTGCTGTGAACGAACTTCAATCGTTCCTTCAGTAAACGTGGCTGGCACTATTGCTGCACGCTTTTCCAACATTCCACGAGCC
>WLIC01000142.1 GCA_009702405.1 Actinomycetota bacterium | reverse complement strand
GACTGATTCTGGCTGATGAAATAGCAAGTAAGGCTACCTCTGGAACTTTGGCTTGCAGCATAGTTTCATCATCTGCTTTAAAATCCGTTGCCAAGGTCAATGGCCTTGACTTCAAAGAAACCCTGACTGGTTTCAAATGGATTAGCAAGATTCCTAACCTAATCTTTGGTTACGAAGAAGCTCTTGGTTATTGCATTGACCCTGAGCACGTTGCCGATAAAGATGGCATCAGCGCTGCATTACTGCTATCGAACATCGCTAGAAGAGAAGCAGCACAGGGTAGAACACTCTGGGATCTGCTAGCTGACCTGGGTGCCAAGTATGGCTATTACGCCACCGGTCAGATATCTATTCGTGTCAAAGACATTGCCATCATCGCTAAAGCGATGTCTGTCATTCGAACTAACCCACCTAAAGAATTAGCTGGCCAGAGCGTTGTGTTTACCGATTTAGCCCTAGGAACACCTGATTTATTGCCAACCGATGGCTTGAGATTTGATTTAGCTAATGGTGGCAGAGTGATTATTAGACCTAGCGGAACAGAGCCTAAGCTCAAGTGTTATTTAGAAACTGTGGCTGATAGCGATGCTGTTGCTAAAGAATTGCTGCTTACTCTAACCCAGAGCTGCAGAGAGCTTCTCGCGGATTTCAATTAGATCAAAGACATGGTCGATTGGAACAATCTTTCCAGGCATGTCTTCTAACTGGTAAACCAGCTCAGGGGTTGTCAGGATGATGTCCGCTTCATGGCCTTCACGTTTAGCCTTTGAAATATCAGCGGCTTGAACTTCAGCGGTTACGCCTAACGCCTCAAGAACTTTTTCAGCATTCATTTTTAGTAACACTGAAGTTCCGATGCCCATCCCACATACCGCAATAATCTTCACTACTTAAGACTAACTAAGGGTTTGCCGAACTTCTGGCTCTTTATCAGCTTGTAACAAGATGTTTACTTTTGTTTCGTTCATTAAAAGTTCACTCAAAGCAGCCATCAAATCAATATGGCTATCGTGATCAACTGCAGAAAGTCCAATAACAAGTCGAACAGGATCATTATTTAGTGAACCGAAAACCACTGGTTCACTTAGAGTCACCAAAGATAAACCGGTTTCAAGAACTGACTTAGAAGGCCTTGCATGAGCTAGAGCAATACCAGGAGCTATGACCATGTATGGGCCTAGTTCTTCAAAAGCATCAATCATTTCTTGAATATAGGTTTCGGTAACTCTCTTGCTTGAAACAAGCGCATTACCTGCTAACTGGAAGCATTCACGCCAGTCACCTGCACGCTGCTGAAGAAGGATTGAACCTACCCCTAGAGCGTTGTTAACCAGAAGTGTCATTTTCTATTGTGCATCCGCAAAAGCATCGGTGATGCGTTCCATGATCTCTGTTCTAACATCCATGTCAATAAAGGCAGCGTTTGCAGCATTTAGTTGGAAGAGTTCAAGATCATCAAGGTCATAACCAAAAGCTTCGGTTAGCAGTTCAAGTTCGCGAGTCAAAGTAGTTCCACTCATCAACCTGTTGTCTGTGTTCACTGTGACATTGAAACCAAGACGGTAAAGGTCATCGAAAGGATGATCTGACATCTGCGGGTTTTCAATGCCTGGGATTGCACCGGTCTGCAAGTTTGATGACGGACTTAGTTCTAGTGGAATACCACGCTCTAATACCCAGGTAGCAACATCACCGAAAGCATATTTACTGTCGTCATTTGCATCAACAAAAACATCTTCAATGATTCGAACACCGTGTCCTAGACGCAGTGTTCTACCGTCAACCAAAGCATCCTTGATTGAATCTTTACCGGCAGCTTCACCAGCGTGCAGGGTAACTGGCATTAGTTGTTCATTTAGCCAAGCGAAAGCAGCTGCGTGGCGACTAGGACTAAAGCCTTCTTCAGGACCGGCATAGTCAAAACCAACTACTCCACGGTCACGGTATTTAACAGCTAGTTCTGCAATCTCTTGGGCTCTATCGTTCTGTCTCATGGCCGTGATCAGCTGTCCGGTTCTAAGGAAACCACCCTTTGCCTGAACTTCAACTCTTGCCTGAGTCAGTCCCTCTTCGACGTATTCAACTACCTGCTCAAGGGTTAACCCTTTGTCCAAGTGTTGTTCTGGAGCCCAACGGATTTCACCGTAGATAACGCCATCCTCAGCTAGATCTAAGGCAAATTCACGAGCGACTCGAACTAGACCTTCTCTGGTTTGCATGACTGCTGTGGTGTGGACGAAGGTTTCTAGGTAGCGCACCAATGAACCCGAATCACAAGATTCTAAGAACCAGTTCTCAAGCTCATGTGCAGTATCAGCAGGTAACTTGTGACCTATCTCTTTAGCTAAATCAATGATGGTTTGCGGACGTAGCCCACCATCTAAATGATCATGAAGAGAAACTTTAGGAAGTGCCTGGATGTTTAGCTTGGCCATTATTACTTTCTTGTTTAGGCATTGATGCGGTCAAGAATCAAGGGTGTTGATTCTGATGACTTGTTTGCTTCAATCTTAACTCCCCCGGCTAGAGCATCTAATGCTCTTTCAAATCGTTCAGGTTCATCGGTGAACAAAGTCATCAACGGTTGACCCTTAGTGACCTGTTCTCCTCGTTTGTGATGCAGAATCACACCTGCACCAAACTGAACTGGATCTTCCTTACGTGCACGCCCTGCACCAAGACGCCATGATGCTGTTCCAACTGCTAGTGCATCAAGAGTATTTAGGAAACCAGTTTCTTCAGCAAGAACAACATGCTCGTGCTTAGCCTTCTGCATAGGCGCTAGCGGATCGCCCTGTTGCGCACGAATCATTTCGTTCCACTTATCCATGGCACGACCATCATTCAAAGCAGCAGCAACATCAACATCAGTTTGCCCTGCTAAACGAAGCATCTCAGTCGCAAGTGAAACCGTGATGTCGATTAGATCCTGAGAGCCGCCACCTGCTAATACTTCGACAGCTTCTTCAACCTCTAATGCGTTACCAATCTTCTTACCCAACGGTGTTGACATGTCGGTCAGCAGTGCTGAAGTCTTCACTCCTGCATCAGCACCTAGCTGAGTCAAAACTTGAGCTAGCTCCCTTGCTCTATCTAAGTTCTTCATGAAAGCACCAGAGCCGACCTTGACATCTAGGACAAGTGAAGAAGTTCCTTCAGCAATCTTTTTCGACATGATCGAACTTGCAATCAACGGAATAGCTTCAACAGTTCCAGTGACATCTCTAAGTGCATAGAGTTTCTTATCAGCAGGAGCAAGACCTGTTCCAGCAGCACAGATAACAGCGCCTACCTTTGCTAGCTGAGCGTGCATCTGCTG
>WLIC01000141.1 GCA_009702405.1 Actinomycetota bacterium | reverse complement strand
GGTGATGTCTGTGATTGTTGAACCCTTTTTAGTAACTGTTAGCTGCACTGTTCCAAACCTGTAATAAACCGGTGAACTCTTATGGCTAACCGTTGTTGCTGGTGGTGTGGTCGGCTTTGGAGTTGGCGTCGTCGGCTTAGGACTTGGGGTTGTTGGTTTAGGTGTCGGCGTTGTTGGCTTTGGCCCTGGCGTTGTTGGATCAACAGTTGGGGTGACTGTTGGGTGTGGTACGAAAGTTCCAGGTGATGCGTTAGCACCTAACTCAAATCCAACAACAACAGAAGCAAGGGAAACGGCACCCATCACGACTTGGCTTGATTTTCTCACCAGGCAAACTCCTCTGCATGTATTTGGTTCACAGGTGTTCCTGCAATGTGTAAAGATTTTTCAACTGCTTTAGTAAAAGCAGCAGGACCACAAATATAAACATCAGATTTAGCAACCTTTGGACAGAGTTTCACTAATCGCTCATCATCTGGAAGTTGATCGTCTTCTCCTGCAGGCAACCAAGATGTTGGAGACTTACGAGAACCTTCAAGAATGTGTAAATAGAAACCTCTGTGCTTAGCGATTGCTGCAAGCTCTTCAGCAAGAGCTGCGTCGTTCTTGTTTCTTATTCTGTAAATAATAGAAACATCGCCTGGTTTTGCTGCAATGCTTTCAGCTAGAGCCCTAATTGGTGGAGCACCAATACCAGCAGCGATTAGAACAACATTCTCTTGTGTTCTGCGATCTTCAGTGAAGACTCCGTAGGGACCTTCAAGAATTACTCTGGTGCCAGGTTTAATGGTTTGCATCAGCGCTGTGTCATCACCACGGTTACCAACGGTAAACCTAAGAGTGTTATCGGTAGGAGCGGCAGATAGTGAGAACGGGTGTGCTCGCCACCACTGACCAGGGGTAACCAAACGAATGATGAAGAACTGTCCTGATTTAGCTTGGAAGCTTTTAAGTTTTCTACCTGAAATGTATATAGATGTTGCATCACTTGATTCAGCAACTGCATCAGAAACTTTAAGTCCATGTAAGCCAGATAGAACAATTGGTGAAAGCAATCTAAACCAAAGAATGTTTAGACCAACAAAGAGGTAAGCACCAATCCAAAAGATTTGAGCCAGAGGCTTACCAGCGATGTCTGTTCCAACATTGATCTGATGAGGAATAGCTAACATCACAGCACCGTAGGCAAGTAGATGAACTAAATACCAAGCTTCGTAACTGATTCTGCTTCTAGTGATTTTTATTGAAGTAACAACAACAATGATCATCAAAACAAAAGCAATAGTTCCGGTTACTAAATCAGGAATGCTGTTAAGCATGGTTAGTAGCTCATCAACCACGTTCTTTGAATCCGCTATTGCATATGACCAGACAACTGAAATGAAGTGAACAATAACTAAATAAAGAATTGGCTTGCCAAGACGTTTATGGGTAAGGGTTGCACGGTCATGTCCGTATAACTTGTCTAACCAAGGAACACGAGCAATCAAAAGAGTTTGGATTAGAAGCAGGTCTGTAGCGACAAGAGCACTCAGGCGATCAATTGCACCTAGAACAGCAGCGACATCGGTAAGCCCGGTTAGACCACCGTCGATAAGAAAGGTGAAAACCACCCAGAGAATGCTTAACCAACCAATTGATTCAACAAGGTCTTGACCGCGAAGAACACCAAGCCATTTGGCTTTGCCAAGCTTCACCCGAGGGTTCGGCTCAACCAGCACTAACGGTCTCTTAGTTGGGTTGGTTTCAATGCTGGTCATGTCTCAAGTTTGGCGGCAAAGTCTGGATGAATCCTGAACGCTTACTGAATGTCGTCTACTAACTAAATCCTCTGGGATGATTACTTTGTTTACAAAACAAAGACGTTTGGCAGCGCATCACCCCAGCCCTGCCTGAAATTGGAGTGTTTTAGGTGCAGAGGAACGAACGCGAACTAATTGCGGATCAGGCTGTTGAACTAGTAAAACAGTGGCTTGAAGAGTCCAAGCAAGCTGGAGCTAGATCCCCAGCTGAGAAGCGCTTAGCCAAGATACTCAAAGACCAGAAAGGTCTTGACTGGACCCTCAAGTTCGTCGACCGGGTTATCCGACCAAGTGACATAAAAGTTGCAGCCATTGAATTAGCCAGACTCTCTCAAGATCTACCAAAGAGCCTAAGTTTCTTAGATCGAATCACAATTCGCATCGGTGGTTTACTAGCTAAACCCTTCTCATTCATTGTTATCCCAACAGCTAAAGCAAGACTTAGACAACTAGTTGGCCACCTCATAGCTGATGCAAGACCTGCCAAACTAACCAAACACATCGCCAAATCTAAATCTGATGGCATCAAACTGAATCTAAATCTTTTAGGCGAAGCAGTTCTTGGCGAATCAGAAGCTAATTACAGATATGAAGAAACCTTCAACTTACTCAAGCGTCCAGATGTTGATTATGTTTCAATCAAACTATCTGCTGTTGCAAGTCAGTTATCGATGTGGGGATTTGAACAAACAGTTCAAAGATTGGTCGACAAGCTAACACCGCTTTATGAATATGCAGCTAGCCAACCAACTCCAAAGTTTATTAACTTGGATATGGAAGAGTATCGAGATCTTGGACTAACTATGTTGGTCTTCAAGAAACTTTTATCTAAAGAACAACTTCACAATCTTGAAGCCGGAATTGTTCTGCAAGCATATCTTCCTGATTCATTTGAAGCACTAAAAGAACTAACTGACTTTGCTCAAACTAGAACTGCCAACGGTGGAGCTGGCATCAAAGTTCGAATTGTAAAAGGTGCAAACCTTGCAATGGAAATAGTTGATGCTAAATGGCATGGTTGGGAACTAGCAACTTATTCAACTAAAGCTGATAGCGATGCGAATTACAAAAGACTTATCGATTACGCCTTAGATGCTAAACGCATCACAGCTCTTCGTGTTGGTATCGCAGGACACAATCTTTTTGATTTAGCTTTTGCTCACAAACTTTCAGTTGCTAGAGAAGTATCTGACCGGGTTGAGTTTGAAATGTTGCAAGGAATGGCGCAACACCTATCTGCTCAGGTAAAGAAGAGTGTTGGTTCACTGTTGCTATACACACCGGTAGTTAGACCAAGTGAATTCCAGGTCGCTGTTGCATACCTAACCAGAAGACTCGAAGAGAATGGTTCACCAGAGAATTTCATGTCTGGTGTTTTCGATATCACTTCTAATCAAGATGTCTTTGATCGTGAACGCATGAGATTCGAAACTTCACTTAGAAGAATAGATGAACTTGGTCCATCACAAAACACTACTCAAAACAGACTTGTTTAAAAAGTAACACCGAGCAGAACTTTTACTAATGC
>WLIC01000140.1 GCA_009702405.1 Actinomycetota bacterium | reverse complement strand
TTACAAGATCTCTGAACTTAAGCGTGAAAGTGCTGAGCTTTCAACTCAGGCTCAGATTGTTGGTCAACAGGTTGATTCCTTGCGCTCTCCTCAGAACCTAGCCAACAGTGCACGTGCCTTGGGCATGATCGTTAGCTCGAACCAGGTATTCCTAAACGTTCGTGATGGCAAAGTATTGGGTAATGCAGTTCCTGCATCGGTAAGTAATGCAAATTCAGTTTCTTCTAACTTGATTGCTAACGCTGCAATGATCTCTAAGAGTGATCCTTCCAAGTTCTCTGCTGCGAAAAAGGCAAAGCTTGAAGTGCCAACTGTTAATCCAAATTCATCGAGTGTCATCCCCACAAATACAGGTTCTTCCAAAGTAGTTTTGCCTAGTGCGGGCATTCCTGCCTCACCAACTCACTAAAACTCGGTAGGGGCAACTCATGGATCAGGATGAGATAGATAGACGTCAAAGACGCTTTAACTCTGTCGTCTTGATCGTCCTGGTTTTATTCTTTGGACGCTTGGTTTGGTTCCAAGTCATCGCAGCACCAGAGATCAATGCTGAATCTCTGAAGGCACGTCTTGTTGAGCGCAACATCGAAGCCGTTCGTGGAAACATTGTTGATACAGAAGGCCATATTCTGGCCACCACATCATTTAGCTGGGACGTGAACATTGACCCGGTTAACGTAGGTCCTGTTGTGTTGACCATCAACGAGCAAAAAGTTTCTTTCACTAAAGAACAAATCGCTGAAAAGATAGCTGGAATCCTTCGCATCCCAACTGAAAGTATTCTCAGCAAGATGACCGGAGTTGGTCGCTACGCCAACTTAAAGAAGTCAGTTAGTGCATCTTCATTCACCACACTGAAGAATCTAGACATCCCTTGGCTTTACTTTGATAGGAAACAATCTAGACACTACGCAGATGGAGCAGTTGCTGGAAACCTAATTGGTTTTGTTGGTTCCGATGGATCTGCTCTAGCTGGTATAGAACGTATGATGAACTCTTGCTTGGCTGGAACAGATGGGCGAGAGATCTACGAACAAGGTGCTGACCTTATTAAAATCCCGTCTTCTGTTAGAACCATCACACCGGTAAGAGATGGCTCTGACGTGGTGCTCACCATCAACTCGGACTTGCAGTATGCCGCTCAACAAGAGATGGCCGCAACTGTTAGACGTTTGAAAGCTGACTGGGCTAGCGCAATTGTTATTGAAGCCAGTACAGGAAGAATACTTGCTGCAGCTGAGGCTCCTTCTGTTGACCCAAATCGTCCTGGAGCAGTTGCTGAGCAGAATAGACATTCCAGAATTTTTCAGTCAGCGTTTGAACCTGGTTCGATTCTCAAAGCCGTTGCAGCAGCAACTGCTATTGACGATGGCAAAGCAACTCCTTTAACTAAAGTTGTCGCTCCAGATAAATTGAGAATGCCTTGGGGCCAATACATCAATGACTCAGAAATTCACGCACCAGAGAAACTAACGCTTACAGGTGTTCTCAAAGTTTCATCAAACACAGGTTTGGTTCAGATCGGTGGCAAGGTCGATAGCGCTACTCGTTATGAATACATGAAAAAATTCGGAATGGGTTCACGAAGCGGAGTGAACTTTGAAGGTGAATCTTCCGGGCAGCTTGCCGATTACAAAACCTGGGACAAGATGACTGACAAAGTTGTGATGTTCGGCCAAGGTGTTTCTCTAACCCCGATTCAAACTGCAGGAATTTATCAAGCAATTGCCAACAAAGGTGTTCGCCTTTCACCGATCTTGGTTGAAGGTTGCCGCGATAAAGATGGCAACATGACTAAGACAGCAGTTGACGCTCCAGTTCGGGTAATCAGCGAGAACACCGCATCACTGACAATGGACATGCTTGAAAAAGTTGTTGAACAAGGACCTATTGGTAGAACAGCACGAATCCAGGGATATCGAGTTGGCGGTAAGACTGGAACAGCTCAGATTGCCGAAGGTAAAGGTTATGGAAGGCTGCACGCAGTTTCATTCGTGGGTATCGCTCCAGCGGAAGATCCGCAATACATCGTTGCGGTAACTGCTTACAAGTCCAGAACAGTTAGCAACTCACTTGGCGCTACTCCTGGTTTCGTATCTGTCATGAAACAGGTACTTAAGACTTACGCAGTGCACCCTTCAACAACTAAATCTAAGAAGTTAGCGACAAACTGGTAATCATGGAAATCAAGCAGTCTATTCCTCCGATTCTGAGGCCAGAGAAGGTAACACCAGTAACACTTACTGATCTGGCTGAACATTTCGGTTTGGAATATTCTGCAACTTCCAATATTTCTCTTACTGGCATAAGCATGAACACTGGGGATCTGCGATCTGGTGACCTATTTGTTGCGATGCCTGGAATCAAAACTCATGGTGCTAACTTCATTTCCAAGGCTCAAGAGCTAGGTGCTGTTGCTGTTGTTACAGATAGTGCTGGATTGCAATTAGCTTCAAAGGCAACTGTTCCAGTATTAGTTCTTGAAGAACCACGTAAGCGCCTAGGGGAGCTCGCCGCTTTTGTTTATGGCAATACGCCAGGGAACATGCCTATTCTTTTTGGAACTACAGGCACCAACGGTAAAACATCCACTAGTTACCTTCTTGAAGGTTTACTGCGTCAGTTAGGTAGGGTAACAGGGCTAACCTCAACTGCAGAGCGTCACATCGCCGGTGAGGTAATTGTTAGCCGTCTGACCACTCCTGAATCACCTGAGATGCAGGCACTACTTGCACGTATGCGTGAAAAAGGCGTTACTGATGTTGCAATCGAGGTCTCCGCTCAAGCACTAACTCAACTGCGAGTCGACGGCATCCATTTTGATGTTGCTGGCTTTACTAATCTTTCGCACGATCATTTTGATGATTACGCAGGCTTTGATGAATATCTAAAAGCGAAGGCAAGGCTTTTCACAACAGCAAAGTCAAATAAAGCTGTTATTTGTTTAGATAGTTCTTTTGGTAAAGATGTGGCTTCGATAAGTGAAGTTCCGGTTGTGACAATTGCTAGTCATGCTGACATTGAAGCGGATTGGCATGTTGAGGTAACAAACGAACTACCCGGTAAAACAGAGTTCGAACTTGTTGGTCCTCATGGTGAACATCTAATCAGCAGCGTTCCAATTCTCGGAGCACACATGGCAGCTAATGCTGGTTTAGCAATAGTTATGGCTGTTACTGCTGGCTATGACTTTGACGTTATTGCAAAGGCTATTTCTAACGGTATTGATGCTTATCTACCTGGCCGAACAGAGTTAGTTTCACCAGAGGGTGCGCCGAATGTTTATGTTGACTTTGGACACAGTCCTGATGCCTTCTTGAATACTTTGGCA
>WLIC01000014.1 GCA_009702405.1 Actinomycetota bacterium | reverse complement strand
CTACTCGGACTGCAATTCATTGCCACTTAGCAGGAATAAAGCTTCGGCCACCATGGCGTTCTTCAAACCAACCAAATGGACTGACTCGTTAGGGCTGTGAGCCCTAGAATCAGCGTCTTCAACGCCTGTTACGAGAATCTGAGCTGCTGGGAACACTTCGGTCAAATCGGCGATAAAAGGGATAGATCCACCGATGCCGATGTCGACAGTTGGGTTACCAAAAGCGGCTTCTAGGCTCTGTTTAGCCATGTTCTGAGCCCAACCACTCGCATCAGACATGAAAGGCTTGCCAGTTTCAGATTGACCGAACTCAACCACCGCTCCAAAAGGAACATTGGCAAGAATATGAGCTTTTAGGAGCTCTAAAGCCTCTTGTGGGTCCTGTCCTGGGGCGATTCTTAGGCTTACTGCGGCTGAAACGCTAGGCAGAAGAGTGTTGGATGCCATCGCGACTGACGGGTAGTCAATACCGATAACAGTCAGAGAAGGCTTGCCCCACAGACGGTCCATGAGGCCACCTTCACCAATTTGGCTAACCTGAGGCAAAAGACTGCTATCTGAACGCAAATTGGCCTCGGTGTATGGCAAATCCTCGAATTTATAGGTTTTTAGGCCCTGAATTGCGACATTTCCCTTGTCGTCGTGCAAAGAATTCAGAACTTTGACCATTGGAATCATGGCATCCGGGATAGCTCCACCGAACATGCCTGAGTGAACGGCATGTTCCATTGTTCTAATTTTGAAATCTATAGCAACTACGCCTCTGAGGCTCACGGTCAGGGCTGGAACCTCCGGTGACCAGTTCATGGAATCGGCCACAATGATGACATCGGCAGCTAATTTAGCCTTGTTTTCGTCCAAAAATGCCCTAAAAGTCCTAGATCCAGCCTCTTCTTCACCTTCGATGAAGATCGAGATACCTAGGTCAAAATCATCTCCTGCAATGGCTTTAAGGGTTTCGATGGCAGCCAAATGGGCAATAACACCAGCTTTATCGTCAGCTGCTCCTCTTCCGTAAATACGGCCATCCTTGGCAGTTGGCTCAAAAGCTGGGGTCAACCACTCTTTTTCATCCCCAGGAGGTTGAACATCGTGGTGAGCATAAAGCAAGATATGAGGCTTACCATTCTTGGCAGGTCTCGAAGCCAGAATCGCTGGAGCACCAGGAATCCCATCGACAACAGCTCGCTTGATCTCTACCTCAGGGAATACCCCCGAGTCTCTAAAGATCTGAGCTACTGCTTCAGCACTTCGCTCAAGGTCGTTGTCATCGAATGCTTCCCAGGCGATACCTGGTATGCGTACCAGTTTGCCAAGAGTGGCAACACGTTGTGAGAAGTCAAGATCAACTTGCTCGCGCACCCTCTCAATAAGTTCTGGGTTGGGTGTCATTGCGGATGAACTGGCTGGAGTCGGCGAGAATGTCATGAGAGTAATCTAAATCAAAACCACGTGAAAACTAAGGACATAAATGAGCGACCAAGACAAAGAATCAGTAACGAAAAGTTCCGGCAAAGGTCGCCCTACCCCAACCCGTAAAGAACGTGAAGCTGCTAACCTCAAGCCGCTTGTTGGGAACAAGAGCAAAGAAGCCATGGTTGCAGCTAGAGCAAAGCAGCGCGAAGACCGACTAAAGGTCCGTCAAGCCATGCTCTCTGGTGAAGAAAAGTACTTACTAGGTCGTGACCGTGGTCCACAGCGAAGACTTGCCAGAGATGTGATCGATAACCGTTACACATTGATAGAAGGCTTGATGCCGTTGATGGTGCTCTTCCTTCTTATTACCTCTGCCACTAGTGACTCTGTGAAAAACATCATCACACTTGTGATGATCATTGCTTTGATTACCGTCACAATCGAAGTTTCACTACTGCACAGAATCATCAAGTCTCGAATTAAAGAAAAACTTGGCGCAGACACCAAGATTCAAAAAGGTACCTGGTTCTATGTTTTCACTCGAGGAATGCAACCACGTCCACTGAGAATTCCTAAGCCTGGACCAAGACGTAAGACTAAATAGATTTATCTAGTAATTTTCTGAAAAACCCAAAAGGTATTTCAGCGAAAGCGAACCACAAGTTCACAAAGGAGTTAGCTGTGGCGAATAAAGATAATTTGGACTTACCTGAACTCATAACTCAGGTCGTTGGTGCAATCGAATCGCTCAAAAATACTTACGGGGAATTTGAGACACATCAAAGTGTTCGCTCAGATCAAGCCAAAGTTTCGGCGGTTCTCAAAGAACTTACTGATCGATTAGAGGATAACTTTCCTTACTTCCACCCAAACTATGCGGCGCAAATGCTCAAAGCGCCTCACCCAGTTGCAGTGGCAGCGTATTTAGCAACCATGATGCTAAATCCCAATAACCATTCCATTGATGCCTCCCCTGCCACAACTCAGATGGAACGTGATGTTCTAAAGCAGATGGCAGCAATGTTTGAGTATCCAGAGGAATTCTTAGGCCATCTAACCTGGAGTGGCACCACAGCCAATCTAGAAGCCCTGTGGATTGCTCGAGAGCTGCAGCCAACAAAAAAGATTGCTCACTCAGCTGACGCTCACTACACCCACTCCAGAATGTCTGAAGTTCTTGGGACCACAAATGTTTCAATACCGACTGAAGCCGATGGTCGCATGTCGATGGATGCTCTTGAGAGAGAACTCAAGAATGGTGACATCGGAACCATCGTGGCAACCATGGGAACGACTGGTCTAGGTGCAGTTGACCCTTTGGCGGACATAATCGCATTGGCCAGAAAGTACGATGCTCGAGTACACGTCGACACAGCCTATGGTGGCTTCTTCAAGCTGATTGCTGAGAACCACCTTGAGCCTGAAACAGCCAGACATTATGCAGCTCTGAAAGATGCCGATTCAATAGTTGTTGATCCACACAAGCATGGTCTGCAACCTTATGGTAGCGGAGCAGTTTTCTTCAAAGATCTTTCAATCGGAAAGTTCTATAAGCATGACTCCCCTTACACATACTTCATCTCTGATGATTTGCATTTCGGGGAAATACAACTTGAATGCTCCAGAGCAGGAGCATCAGCTGCAGCTATCTGGGCAACCTTACAAATCTTCCCACTAACCGAGCAAGGTTTGGGTTCTGTATTAATTCCGACTAGAAATGCGGCTAAAAACTGGCATGACTTACTTCTAACTTCAGATTCTTTGATGCCTTACCAAAAACCTGAGCTAGATATTTTGACTTATCTCCCAAGAGTAGATTCGCTTTCAAAACTTGATCACGTATCTCATGAGATCTTGGTTCAAGCAGGTGCAGGCTCGAGAGAACAGCAAATCCATTTAGCTACCTATGTCGTAAAGCCTGAACAGCTTCGGGCACGAGGCATTTCGCTAAACGAAGATGCAACCAATGCGAGAATTCTCAGAAGCGTTTTGATGAAACCAGAACACGAGACTTGGGTGCCAACCTTACACAAACGCGTGCAAGAAATTGCTCGTGAACTTATCCGCTAGCATCAAAGCAATAATAAATTAGGAGATTAAAGTGAAATATCGCTACCTAGGTAACAGTGGCTTCAAAGTCAGCGAACTGGTTTACGGTAACTGGCTAACCCACGCAACACAAATAGAAAATGAGGCTGCCTACGCAACTGTTAAGGCTGCTCTTGAAGGTGGAATCACCTCTTTTGACACCGCAGATGTTTATGCCAATCAAGCAGCCGAAGTTGTTTTAGGTGATGCACTCAAAGGTGAAAGACGTGAAGGCATCGAGGTTTTCACAAAGGTTTATTGGCCGGTAGCTGGAAAACTTCCTAACGACACAGGTCTATCTCGCAAACACATCATGGAATCCATCAATGGCTCTCTGAAGCGTTTACAAATGGATTACGTAGATCTTTATCAGGCTCACCGATACGACGTTGAGACTCCACTGGAAGAAACCATGCAGGCCTTTGCTGACATTGTTCGTCAAGGCAAAGCGCTATACATCGGTGTTTCAGAGTGGAACGCTGAACAGATCAGAGCAGGTCATAAGCTCGCTAAAGAGATGGGTTTCCAACTTATTTCAAGCCAACCTCAGTACTCAATGCTGTGGCGTGTAATTGAAGCTGAAGTTATCCCAGCATGTGAAGAACTAGGTGTTAGCCAGATTGTCTGGTCACCGATGGCTCAAGGTGTGCTGACCGGTAAGTACTTGCCAGGTCAACCAGTTCCAGCAAACTCAAGAGCAGCTAATGAAAAGGTAAATGGTTTCATTCAGAAGCTTCTAACTGATGACGTGCTAACTCGAGTTCAGCAACTAAAGCCAATGGCAGATGAACTTGGTATCACCATGGCTCAGTTCTCTTTGGCTTGGGTATTGCAGAACAAGAATGTTTCAAGCGCAATTGTTGGAGCAACAACACCAGAACAGATCACAAGCAACCTTGGTGCCGTTGGTGTTGAGATTCCTGCTGAGATTATGAAAAAAGTTGATGAACTGTTCGCACCAATCGCAGTTACAGATCCAAGCGAAACTAAAGCTCCAGAAACTAGACTCGTCTAAATTCGATTTAGTTTTCTAGCCCAAAGTGGGCCGAAGTATATGAAGCCGGTGTAACCCTGAACTAGGGTTGCGCCGGCTTTCATTCTTTCGAGAACCTGTTCTTTAGTTTCAACTCCGCCAACCGAGACAATAG
This sequence comes from Actinomycetota bacterium, assembly GCA_009702405.1. The sequence goes on along the minus strand of WLIC01000014.1, from coordinate 3,876 downwards.
CTAAATCATCACCCAGAGTTTTCTTGAGCAGACGAAGAACCTCAAGAGATCTAGCGTTCACAGGCGCTCCAGATAAACCACCAGCACCCATTGCTTCTACCTTTGGACTAGCCGTCTTCAATCCAGCACGAGAAATAGTTGTGTTTGTTGCGATTACTCCGGCAAGACCTAACTTCTTAGCAAGGTTGGCTACTGCAACAACATCGTCATCGGCTAAATCTGGAGCAATCTTCACCAGCACCGGCTTACCCTTTGCTTGAGCTAGTACTGCTTCCAGAATTGGCTTTAGCGCTTCAACTGATTGCAGTGAGCGTAATCCAGGAGTATTAGGTGAGGAAACATTTACCGCAAGATAGTCAGCAAATGGAGCAAGTAATCGTGCGCTAGTTTCGTAATCCGAAACAGCATCTTCAACTTCAACAACTCGAGACTTACCAATGTTCACTCCGATAATTGGTAGCTTCTGTTTACTTGCTCTTAGTTTTTCAAGACGCTTAGCAACTACCACTGCCCCATCGTTGTTGAAACCCATTCGGTTGATCAAAGCTCGATCAGCTTTCAATCTAAAGAGTCTCGGTGTCTCGTTACCGTCCTGAGGTATTGCCGTTACAGTTCCAACTTCAACGTGTGAGAACCCCAACTCCCCCAAGGCTCTAACAGCTATAGCATTCTTATCGAAACCTGCCGCCAAACCAAAAGGCGCATTGAAGGTTAAACCAAAAGCAGAGACACTTGCACTCCTAATTTTTGGCAATAACTTGGTCAATCTAAGACTGGACGCCAACCGAATAGCAAACATACCCAAGTGATGGGCGTCCTCTGGATCCAATCTGGATAAGAAGAGTTTGAAAGCTAGAGAGTAAAGCACTTACCTAGGCTACCTTTTCAATTCCGTGATTTTGGATTTAAGAAAAGGGTCGGCCTCAAATTAATGAAGCCGACCCAAATTCTTTTAGTTCTTTAGCTGCAACCGCTGGTTGATCCACAGCCTTCGCAGACGTGACATGAACCAGAAGGTCTCATCTTGATTCCACAGTTGAAACATAGTGGAGCGTCAGATTCGGTTCCCTGAAGCATCTCAAACAATTCTGCTGATGAGTGAACCTGGCGTGGTTCTGCCTTCACTTCTTCAACCTTTAGTTCGATAACCACTGGAGCTGCGGCTACCTCTTCAACAACTTCGACAGCAGCTGCAACAGGTGACTCAGCAATAGCTGGGTATGAACCTGATGCATCAAGTGCTGCTGAACGCTCGGCTGAAGTGTTGATACCCAAAGCCTGACGAGTTTCAGTTGGTAAGTAGTCAATTGCTAGACGACGGAAGATGTAGTCCATCAATGACTTGGCCATACGGATGTCAGCATCGTCAGTCAAACCTGCTGGTTCGAATGAAACGTTGGTGAACTTCTGTACGTAGGTCTCTAGTGGAACACCGTACTGAAGACCGATCGAAACAGCGATTGAGAATGCATCCATAACACCGGCAAGAGTTGAACCCTGCTTACCAAGCTTTAGGAATACTTCACCAAGAACACCATCAGGATAGGTTCCTGCAGTCATGTAACCTTCTGCGCCACCAACAGTGAATGAAGTGGTTGATGAAGGGCGTGACTTAGGTAGACGCTTACGAACTGGGTGTGACAAAGCAGTTTCTGGCTTACCAGCAGCTGGCTTGGTCTCAGTCTTAGCTTTTGCATCACTTAGAGGCTGACCAACCTTACAGTTGTCGCGGTAGATAGCTAGAGCCTTTAGACCCATCTTCCAACCCTGGAAGTAGATCTCCTTGACTTCTTCAACAGTTGCTGTTTCTGGCATGTTGACAGTCTTTGAGATCGCTCCTGATAGGAATGGCTGAACAGCTGCCATCATACGAACGTGACCCATAGGCTCAATCGCACGAATACCAACAGCGGTGTCGAAGATTGCGTAGTGCTCTTGCTTGAGCCCAGGTGCATCTACAACGTGTCCGTTAGTGCTGATGTGATCAATGATTGCCTCGATGGTCTCCTGAGAGTAACCAAGACGGTGCAATGCGAATGGAATTGTCTGGTTAACAATCTGCATTGAACCACCAGTTGATAGCTTCTTGTATTTCACCAATGAGAAGTCTGGTTCGATACCGGTAGTGTCACAGTCCATCATGAAACCGATAGTTCCAGTAGGAGCTAGCAATGAAGCCTGTGAGTTTCTCCAACCGTTACGTGAACCGATTTCAGTGTTCAATGCCCACTGACGTGTAGCAGCTTCTAGAACTGAACGGTCAACTTCGGTGATTGCACGCAAGGTAGCGTTAGCAGCTTCGTGCTTACGCATAATGCGGTCGTGACCAGTCTTGTTGTGTGCGTAACCATCGTAGGTTCCAACAACACCAGCAAGTTCTGCTGAACGACGGTATGAAGCTGCAGACATCAATGATGTGATAGCTGCTGCCAATGCCTGACCTTCGGTGCTGTCGTATGGAAGGCCGATAGCCATCAACAACGCGCCTAGGTTTGCGTAACCAATTCCAAGCTGACGGAATGCACGAGTGGTTTCACCAATCTTCTCAGTTGGGAAATCTGCGAAACAGATCGAGATGTCCATGGCTGTGATGATTAGCTCTGAAGCCTTAGTGAACTTCTCGCTATCGAATGAACCGTCTGGGTTCAAGAACTTCAACAAGTTCAAGCTGGCTAGGTTACATGAAGAGTTATCTAGGTGCATGTATTCAGAACATGGGTTAGATGCTGTGATGCGACCTGACTCTGGAGTGGTGTGCCAGTCGTTGATGATGTCGTCGTACTGGATGCCAGGGTCAGCACATGCCCAAGCTGCTTGCGCAAACTTGTCCCAAAGCTCTAGAGCGTCAACTTCTTCGATAACTTCACCGTTGGTGCGTGCACGAAGACCAAACTTGGTTCCACGCTCAACAGCAGTCATGAATTCTTCATTAACACGAACTGAGTTGTTTGCGTTCTGGTACTGAACAGAGTTGATGTCCTTGCCACCGAGCTCCATGTCGTAACCAGCATCACGCAATACGCGGATCTTGTCTTCTTCACGTGCCTTAGTGTCAATGAATTCTTCAATGTCTGGGTGATCAACATCAAGAACAACCATCTTCGCTGCACGACGAGTCGCACCACCAGACTTGATAGTTCCTGCAGATGCATCTGCACCTCGCATGAATGAAACTGGACCTGAAGCTGAACCACCAGAAGAACGTAGAAGTTCCTTCGATGAACGGATACGTGACAAGTTAAGACCTGCACCTGATCCACCCTTGAAGATCATTCCTTCTTCGCGGTACCAGTTAAGAATTGATTCCATTGAGTCATCTACCGACAAGATGAAACAAGCTGAAACCTGCTGTGGGCTTGAGGTACCTACGTTGAACCAAACTGGTGAGTTGAATGAGAAGACCTGGTTTAGCAGCATGAAGGTTAGTTCGTGCTCAAAAATGGTCGCGTCTTCTTCAGATGCGAAGTAACCGTGGTCACGGCCACCCTTTGTGTAGGTAAGGACAACTCTGTCGATTAGCTGACGAAGGCTAAATTCACGAGCAGGAGTTCCCAATGCACCACGGAAGTACTTAGTGGTAACGATGGTTGAAGCGTTTAGGCTCCAGAACTCAGGGAATTCCGCCCCGCGCTGCTCGAAGATGGTCTCGCCAGTCTTCCAGTTGGTCTGAACAACGTCACGGTATTCCCAGTTGACTTGTTCGTAAGGGTGAACGCCTTCAGTTGTGTAGATGCGCTCGATCTTGAGCCCTTTACGCCCCTGACTAGCTGCACCGGCGTCGGTGTAAGCCGATGTATCGGTCATTTGTTGCCTTTCTTTCGTTTTTAACTTTTATGTTTTGTGATCGCCTTCGGTTAAACCGACTGCGAAACCTGG
>WLIC01000139.1 GCA_009702405.1 Actinomycetota bacterium | reverse complement strand
TCTCATCACGTAAACGTGAGATACCACTAACTCCTGCACCTGAAACAGCCTGGTAACTAGAGACAACAAGTTCAGTCAAAGTCCAACCTCTATGCAAAGCACCAAGGGCTGCCATCATGGTTAACGTTGTGCAGTTCGGGTTAGAGATAATTCCCTTAGGTCGATTCTGTGCCTGCTCAGGGTTTACCTCAGGAACAACCAGAGGAACTTCAGGATCCATTCGGAAAGCGCCTGAGTTATCAACCGCAACTGCTCCACGAGCTGCTGCGATAGGAGCCCAAACCAAAGACACTTCATCAGGAACATCAAACATCGCAATGTCGATGCCATCAAATGCTTCAGGGGTTAGCTCAACAACAGTGAGTTCTTCACCGTGAACAGTAATCTTCTTACCTGCAGATCTTTTAGATGCGATAAGACGTATTTCTCCCCAGATGTTTTCACGGTTATTGATGATGTCAATCATCACGGTGCCAACAGCACCGGTAGCACCAACTAGAGCAAGATTAGGCTTAGCCATTATCGACCAGTACCCGCATAAACCGTGGCCACGTTTTCACCATCAAGATCAAAAGCTTTGTGAACTGCGCGTGCAGCATCATCTAGTTGCTCAAGGCTAGTAATAACTGAGATACGAATCTCAGATGTTGAAATCATTTCAACGTTGATAGAAGCTTCAGCTAAAGCCTTGAACAGAATTGCTGAAACACCTGAGTGAGTTCTCATACCAGCACCAACAACACTCAACTTACCGATTTGCTCATCTGATTCAAGTTCACGGTAACCCAAGACATTCTTGTTCTGAGCTAGTGCATCTAGAACCTTCTTTAGTTCACCCTTAGGCAAAGTGAAAGTGATGTCACTAACGCGGTCAGTGACATCCGAACCGGTAGGTGTGTTCTGAACGATCATGTCGATGTTCGCTCCAGCTTCAGCGACAGTGGTGAACACTGCGGCTGCTTTACCTGGAATGTCAGGAATACCGATGACGGTAATCTTTGCCTGCGACTTATCGGTGGCAACACCTGAAACGATTGATTCTTCCATTTTATTTACTCCGTCTTCATCAGAGAGAACTATGGTGCCTGGATCATTACTAAAAGTAGAGCGAACTACCAAATCAACTTTGTGACGTCTTGCAAACTCAACAGCACGAATATGCAAAATCTTGGCTCCTGCTGCAGCTAGCTCAAGCATCGACTCAACATCGATAACTTCTAGCTTCTGAGCACTTGGAACAACACGAGGGTCAGCAGTGTAAACACCATCAACATCGCTATAGATTTCACAAACATCAGCATCTAGAGCTGCTGCCAGAGCAACCGCAGTGGTATCTGATCCACCTCTACCTAAAGTAGTTATGTCTTTAGAGTCTCTGTTGAAACCTTGGAAACCAGCAACGATAGCGATGTTGCCACCATCCAAAGCTTCAGCAACACGATCAGGAGTAACCTCAGCAATACGAGCATTACCGTGAACCTCATCGGTAATAATTCCAGCCTGAGAACCTGTAAACGATAATGACTTAGCACCTAGGTCATTGATAGCCATCGAAAGCAAAGCCATCGAGATACGCTCACCTGCGGTGAGAAGCATGTCTAGTTCTCTACCCTCAGGATTACCTGAAACTTGGTTAGCTAAATCTAGAAGTTCGTCAGTGGTATCGCCCATAGCTGAAACAACAACACAAACCTGGTTGCCAGCATTTTGGGTCTCAATGATGCGCTTAGCGACATGCTTGATTTTGTCGGCATCGCCTACAGACGAGCCGCCATACTTTTGCACGATAAGCGCCAATTAAGGTCTCCTGAAATAGGAAAAATGGGGGGATTCGACGATGAATAAGACAAGTTTAGCCCAATAGTTAGGGCTTTAACTAACTACTCTTCTGCCCTCAAAAGCCCTACCAAGCGTGACTTCATCAGCATATTCAAGGTCTCCACCTACCGGTAGCCCTGAAGCCAAACGGCTAACTGTTATCCCTAGCGGGATAAGCATTCTGGTTAGGTAGGTAGCGGTAGCTTCACCTTCAAGGTTTGGATCGGTGGCAATAATGACCTCTTTAATTTCAGGGTCATTAAGTCTTTGCATAAGTTCACGAATACGAAGGTTGTCTGGTCCAATACCTTCAATAGGGCTAATAGCTCCCCCTAATACATGGTAGAAACCACGGAACTCTCTGGTCTTCTCAATGGCTTGAACATCTTTAGATTCTTCAACCACACAGATAGCTTCTTTAGTTCTTCTTGGATCTCTACAAATATTGCAGAACTCATGTTCAGCAACATTGAAACAGGTAGCACAAAAACGAACGCGTTCCTTAGCTTCAAGAAGTATCTTGGCTAATTCTTGAGCCTGATCATCGTCAGTCTGAATTAAGTAGAAAGCTATACGTTGCGCAGACTTAGGTCCAACACCAGGCAACCTACTTAATGCATCAATAAGGTCCTGAACTACACCTTCATACATTAGTTACCCTCGATTGGTTCAGCACCTAAAACATCACGAAGAACAGAATCGCCTATCTGAGCTTCTTCATCAATCAACTTGTTTCTATTTTGATTTACTTCTTCAATCTTCTCTTCAACCTTGGCTATAGGTTCAGTTACCAGAGCAACAGGTTCTGCCTTCTTAGGAGTTGATACCTGAACAACAGGCTCACCAACGTTAGCGGTAACAGCACGATATTTAACTCGAACACCTAGAACTTCAAAGATTGCCTTACGAAGAACTTCACTAGGTGAACTAGTTCCACCGTCCTTGAACACCTTCATGTCATGCTCATTAGCAAAACGAATGTCCAGTACTTCACCATCAAAACCAACCGGAGTCTGCGGTAATACAACCTGCCAAGCAGATCTAGAAATCGAAGCCAACTTAGTCATCACATCACCCCAAGATGACTGCATCACATCCCATGAAACTGCAGGAACAGCAACAGGTGTTGCGGTTGTGTTTGTGGTGACAGCAGCTGTGTTTGTTGTCACTGGTGTTGCCTGAGTGCTAGTAGTCACCGGAGTCGAAACAGGAGATGCATTAGCCGGAGCATTACCGCCTAAGCCCATCCTTCTTTCAAGTCTTTCAATACGAGCAAGAGAACCAGTTTCTGATGAGTCTTGTGCTGGAACTAGAACCTTAGAAACCATAAGTTCTAGCTGCAACTTAGGGCTGGTAGCACCATTCATACGAGTTAGGCCCTCAGAGATAACCTCTGCTGCATATGTAAGTTCTGCTTTACCAAAGCGTTCAACCTGTAATCTCATGCGCTCTAGTTGATCTGCAGGAATATCTCTAAGTACGTTCTTTGCAGCCAGGCCAACAGAACCAACCACAATCAAGTCACGAACACGT
>WLIC01000138.1 GCA_009702405.1 Actinomycetota bacterium | reverse complement strand
TCTTTTACCAAGTTCATCCATCTCTTCACTGGTGTGAATAACAGACTCATAGAGCAGAGTTGCTTCAGTCAATTGATTTATGCCTCAACCGCGCCAATAAATGCACGAACAAATCTGCCACCAACACGGGTGACAATCTCATAGTTGATAGTTTCTGCTGCCATTGCTAAATCGTCAGCACTTGGACCACAGTCGCCAAAGATCACAACACGATCGCGAGGGCTAACCGATGCATCACCAACGTCAACAACAAACTGATCCATGGCGATGCGAGAGAGAATCGGATATCTTTTACCGCTAATGCAAACCTCGGCTTTACCGGTTGCATTACGAGGAATGCCTTCGGCATAGCCAACAGGAATTAGAGCAAGGGTGCTCTCTCTACTAGTCCTATATAGATAGCCATAAGAAACACCTTCACCTGCAGCTACCCGCTTAGTTTGAACAACTGTTGCTTCAGCACACATAACTGGCTTGAGACCAAACTCTTTAGCCCTGTTATCGCTAAATGGTGAAAGTCCATACAAAGCACACCCCAACCTAACCATGTCATAGTGAGCCTGTGGGTAGCTTAGAGTTCCATCGCTAGCAGTTAGGTGTCTTAGTTCAAAGGAAAGTCCAAGAGCAGCTGCTTGCTTTAGCGCAAGTTCAAATCTTTCAATCTGCAATAGATCTTCTTTGACTCCAGTTGAAGATAGGTGACTAAAAATTCCAACAGTTTCAACTAAACCTTGAGCAACTGCCTCTTTAGTTGCAATTAGTAACTCATCTAGTTCATCGATGGTCACACCGTTACGACCGAGACCGGTGTCGACTTTGATATGTATTGCAGCTTTCTTACCAACTGTCTTTGCAGCATTAGCTATACGCAGTAATTGGTCATTAGATGAAACAGCAAGATCGATGTTGTGTTTAACAGCTGTTACAAAGTCATCTGCTGGATCATGAATCCAAGCAAGGATACGAGAAGTGATTCCCGCTGATCTAAGCTCCTGAGCTTCAGCAAGATCTGCAACCCCTAGGTAGTCAACGCCTTCAGCTTCTAGTTTCCTAGCCACCTGAACCATGCCATGGCCATAAGCATTGGCTTTAACAACACCCATCACCTTGACTGAAGGATTGCTTAGGTGCTTACGCATTGCAGTTAGGTTCTGTGCAACTGCGTTCAAATCAATAGTTAGTTTGCGCATCAGTTACCACTTTCTGCAATCACAAAAGCAACAGCCATGCCACCATCATGGGAGATTGATAAGTGCCAGTTACTTATTCCAAGTTCTGTGGCTCGTTCTAATGTCGCACCTGTTACAAGCAAAGAAGGTTTTCCTAACTGATCTTTAGTAACACTCACATCATGCCAATTCAAACCAACTGGGTTACCTAATGCTTTGATAAGAGCTTCTTTAGCTGCCCAGTAACCGGCTAAAGATTCAGGCTTAGCACTTCGTTCAGATTCGGTGAAGATACGTTCAATAAGTGCAGGGGTGGCCGCTAGCTTGCTTTCAAAACGGGTCAGATCGACCAGGTCAACTCCGACGCCAATAATCATGATTACTCGACTGTTACCGACTTGGCCAGATTACGTGGCTGGTCAACATCTAGACCTTTAGCAGCAGATAGTTCCATGGCAAATATCTGCAGCGGAACAACTGTGAGAATCGGTGCCAGCATCTGATGAACCTTAGGAACAAAGATAACCTCAACGGCATACTTGGCAACCTCAGTATCGCCTTGCTCAGCGATAGCAATAACCTTTGCTCCACGAGCTCGAACTTCCTGAATGTTGCTAACTACCTTGGCATGCAGGGAATCAGGATCTGACGGGCTTGGCACGATAACAATAACCGGCTGGCCTTCTTCAATAAGAGCAATAGGGCCATGCTTTAGTTCTCCAGCTGCAAAGCCTTCTGAGTGAATGTATGCAAGTTCCTTGAGCTTTAGAGCTCCTTCAAGAGCAATAGGGAAACCAACGTTACGACCTAAGAACAACACAGTCTTAGCATCTTTGAAGTTCTTACCTAGAGTTCTAATTGGCTCAGATGTTGCTAATACTTCAGCAATCTGAGCTGGCAGCTTCAGAAGTTCTTTACCGATTTCTTGTAATTCATTTAGTGAGTGTGTATTGCGAGCAGTCGCTAGATGAAGAGCCAGTAAATACATGCTGGTGATCTGAGCTGTGAAAGCTTTAGTTGAAGCAACTGCAACCTCAGGACCAGCATGTGTGTATAGAACAGCATCTGCTTCACGAGCAAGAGTTGCTCCCTGAGTATTACAAATAGAAAGTACCTGTGCTCCTGCTTCTTTAGCGAAACGAGTTGCCATCAAAGTGTCCATGGTCTCACCTGATTGGCTTACTGCAACAACCAAAGTGTTTGAGGTGAGAATTGGATCACGGTATCTAAACTCATGTGAGAGTTCGACGCTTACTGGAATTCTTGCCCAGCTCTCAATGGCATACTTACCAACCTCAGCAGCATACGCAGCTGTTCCGCAGGCAACCATAATGATGCGATCAATCTTCGGAATAAGAGCAGTAATTGGTGCTAGCTCCTCAAGGTGAACAGCACCATCGCTACCAAGTCTTGCCATCAAAGTATCGCCAACAGCCTGAGGCTGATCAGCAATCTCTTTAGCCATAAACGATGACCAGCCACCCTTGCTGGCAGCGCTGGCATCCCAGTCAATAACAAATTCTTCTCGGGTTACGCTCTGCCCTGCGAAGTTCTCAATCTCGACTGAGTCTTTACGCAGAATAACTATCTCGTCTTGACCAACAGCAATAGCTCGCTTGGTGTGTTCAACAAAAGCAGCTACGTCACTACCGAGGAAGTTCTCACCATCGCCTAAACCAATAACTAGAGGAGCATTTCTTCTAGCAGCTAGGACAACCCCAGGCTCATCCTCATGCATAACCAGAATGGTGAAAGCTCCGTGCAGTCTTCTAACCACAGTTCTGAAAGATTCGATCAGGTCGCCTGATTTGTCATACTCAGCTGCCACCAAGTGTGCTGCTACCTCGGTGTCTGTTTCGCTTGCGAAAACAACTCCTGCTTCTAGTAGCTCTGATTTTAGTTCTGCAAAGTTCTCAATGATGCCGTTGTGGATCAGGCTAAGTTTCTGAGCGGTGCCACCAAGGTGGGGATGGGCATTGCCATCGGTAGGAGCACCATGGGTTGCCCAGCGAGTGTGTCCGATGCCGATATGTGCTTCGCCTAGTGGGCTGCCAGCAATGTCATCAACCAAAATGGAAAGCTTGCCAGCACGCTTGCGTGTCTCTAGAGCACCCTGCTGGTTGATAACTGAAACACCTGCGCTGTCGTAGCCGCGGTATTCCAAACGCTTTAGCCCGCCAAG
>WLIC01000137.1 GCA_009702405.1 Actinomycetota bacterium | reverse complement strand
TGTTCGTCACAATCACGTTGTCAACATCAGGACCTGAGAGTCTTTCAACTGCAGGATCACTAAATACAGCGTGAGTTGAGGCAACGATGATTCGACCCGCACCGTTATCTCTAAGTGCTTTAGCAGCAGCCACGATTGTGCCAGCGGTATCAATCATGTCGTCAACTAGAACACAAACTCGGCCTTCAACTTCACCAACAAGCTCATTTACCTGAACCTGGTTTGGCTTGTTAGGATCACGGCGTTTGTGAATAATCGCTAGCGGAGCACCAAGTCTGTCTGCCCAGATATCAGCAACACGAACACGACCTGAGTCAGGAGAGACAACAGTTAGGTTCTCTGATCCAAAAGTTTGCTTCACATAATCAGCTAGAAGTGGCAAAGCCCAAAGGTGATCAACTGGTCCATCAAAGAAACCTTGAATCTGCGGTGAGTGCAAATCAACAGACATCAAACGGTCTGCTCCAGCAGCCTTATAAAGATCCGCTACCAGTCTCGCTGAGATAGGCTCACGTCCCTTGTGTTTCTTGTCTTGTCTGGCATAAGGGAAGAACGGTGAAACAACAGTAATTCTTTTAGCACTGGCACGCTTTAGAGCATCAACCATGATGAGCTGTTCCATCAACTGGTCGTTAATAGGAGCTGAGTGAGACTGAATAACGAAAGCATCAACACCGCGAACGCTCTCATCGAAACGAACAAAGATTTCACCGTTAGCAAAGTCATAAGAAGTAGTTGGCACTAACTCGGTATCAAGCAAAGTGGCTATCTCTTGAGCTAACTCAGGATGAGCACGCCCGGTGGCTAGTACCAAACGCTTTTGACCTGTTGACTTGATCTGCACTTGCTTGTCTCGTTTCTTATTCTTTGGCTTTTTTAGCAGCTTGGGCTGCTTTGGTCGTTGCTCTCTTATTTAACACCCAATCGGCAAGGTTACGTTGCGGTGCAACATTCATGCCTAGCGCGCCTGCTTCAACATCTTTTCTAACCACTGTTCCAGCAGCTGTGTATGCACCATCACCGATGGAGACAGGTGCAACAAATACGTTGTGTGAACCTGATCTGACGTGTGAACCGATAACGGTGTGATGTTTATCAACACCGTCATAGTTAGCGAAGATGGTTCCAGCTCCGATGTTGCTCTCAATACCGATGCTGGCATCGCCAACATAACTTAGGTGAGGAATCTTCGAGCCTGCTCCGATAACAGCATTCTTGGTTTCAACGAAAGTACCAATCTTGCCTTGAGCTCCAAGATGTGTGCCTGGTCTTAGATAGCTGAAAGGGCCTACGGTTGCTTCATCTTCGATGACAGAACCTGTGATGTGAGATTTGATGATTGAAACGTTTTCGCCAACCTGAGTATCAAGCATGGTTACTTCTGGGCCTACGGTTGAACCCCTACCAATTCTTGTAATTCCTTTTAGGTGAGTACCAGGTAGCAAGGTGACATCTTCAGCAAGCATTGCAGTGATGTCAATGAAAGTTGTTTGTGGATCTGAGATGGTAACTCCGGCTAGCATCCAGGCTTCACAGATTCTTCTGTTTAGTTCAGCACTCACCTGCTGCAACTGAACACGGTTATTAACCCCTGCAACTAACCAGTTATCGGAAACCTGAAGTGCTTGAACTTCTCTTCCAGATTTGAGAATCTCAACAGCAGCATCGGTTAGATACTTCTCCCCTGCTGCATTGTGAGTGCCGATAGCAGCGAGTGCTTTCTTGAGCTCTGCATAATCAAAGACATAGACACCAGCGTTAACTTCAGTTATCTCAAGTTCTTCTTCGGTGGCATCTCTGTGTTCAACGATTGAACTAAATGAACCGTTATCTGATCTAACGATGCGACCGTAACCTGAAGGATCACTAAATACTGCTGTGAGTAATGTGGCTCCTGCACCACTACTTAGATGAACATCAAGCATTGATTCAATGGTTTGAACATCAAGTAAAGGAACATCGCCACTGGTAACAACAACAGCACCTGAGAAATCATCAGGCAAAACACTTAGAGCACACTCAACAGCTCTACCGGTGCCAGGAACTTCATCCTGGTGAGATAGGTGAACTGTTGGGTAGAAGGCGTGGATGTATGGCTCTAGTTTTTCTTTTTCATGACGAATAACTGGAATCACGTATTGAGCACCAAGAGCTGTTGCGGTAGCTAGAGCATGACCGAGCATAGGAAGGCCAGCTATCTCATGCATGACCTTAGGAGTTGCTGAGCGCATCCTGGTGCCTTCGCCAGCAGCGAGGACGACAACGGCTAAGTGCTGCTCGCTCATCTAACCTCCGTTGTCATGGAATATCGCTGCTCCCCCAGGATTCGAACCTGGACCGAACACCTCCAAAGGGTGCCGTGCTGCCGTTACACTAGGGAGCATTGTGAGCCACCTAGGGCAGCTAACACCTTCTAAGTCTGCCAGATGTTTAGGGTCTTTGAGCCTTCTTAGCCCTCGAGCCTAGCCCCAGCGCTAGGACCAGTACTAGCCAAAGCAAAAATACCTTCTGCCTTCAAAAGCTCAACGACTTCATGACATCTAGAAGCTGAATCAAATAGGGCAGCAATGGTCGGTCCTGAACCTGAAACCATGGCTCGAAGTGCGCCTAATCCTTCCAGTCTGTCCTTGAGATCGGAAAGAGCTGGCATCAGAGCAAATGATGCCTCCTCTAAATCATTAGACATAACTGCAGCTAACTCCTGAGCATTGGTTATCCCCAGAGAACCCAAATCACTAAAGGAATTACCTACGCTCAGTTCATCAAACTTATGGAATACCAAAGGTGTTGATAAACCTTGATTGCTTATGCAGAGCAACCAGTTGCTCTCAAATTCAAATGAAGGTAATTCTTGTATTTGCTCACCACGGTTAGTGCCGATGGCTAGACCACCATAAAGACAGAATGGAATATCTGACCCTAGCTTTGCTCCTAGTGTTGCTAGCTCGGCAGTCGAGAGTCTTTCAATGCCCTGTTCTTGAAATAGGAACTCATTCAGAGCCACCAGCATGGCAGCTGCATCTGAGGAACCTCCAGCCATACCACCTGCAACCGGAATGCGCTTCAAGACATCTATCTGCAGATCAGGAGTTGGAATATTGTGGTGATTAGCCAGCGCTTGAGCAACTTTATAAACCAAGTTTGTTTCATCGGTTGGGACAGCTTGGATATGTCTCTCAGGCAAAGTATCCCCATGAACATAAATGCTGATACCTGTGCCAGGTTCACCTTTGACCATAGTCAGTTCTTCTCTGAGGTTTAGCCCTAGGAATAAAGAGTTAACCGGGTGATAGCCATCAGGTTGGATTCCCCCAACTTCAAAAACTAGGTTCACCTTAGCTGGAGCTGTTGCTTTGATTAGTTTGGTCATCGCTTTACCTGCTCCGCTATCTGGTCAAGTAAATCCTTCCAGAACTTAGTTCTAGCTTTGAGCATTACT
>WLIC01000136.1 GCA_009702405.1 Actinomycetota bacterium | reverse complement strand
CTTTTGGTAGTGCTGCCAAACAGCATCTCTAGAAACAGCCTTAATCGTGTCTGGAGTTCCACCGATAGGTCTACCCAATGGATGAGCCCCCAGAACAGCTTCAAAGAATTCTTCGTGAGCAACATCCTGAGGATCATCATCATTCATGGCTAGTTCTTCAAGAATTACTGTTCGTTCATTCTCAAACTCAACCGGATCAATGACAGATGAAGTCAGCATGTCAGCGATAACTTGAACTGCAACAGGTATTGCCTTGTCCTGCACTCTTGCGTAGTAAGAAGTGTGTTCTTTGCCAGTTGAAGCATTAGATGCTCCACCGACTGAATCAAAAGCAACGGCAATTTCTAGTGCAGATCTAGATTTAGTTCCTTTGAACAACAAGTGTTCCAGGAAGTGAGTTGAACCATGATGACCATCAACTTCATCTCTTGAACCAACAGCAACTGCGAAAGATACTGAAGCACTCTGAGCGCTCGGCATGCTTTCAGTTAAAACGCGAACACCGCTTGGGAGAACAGTGCGGCGAACCGTACTGCCTCCCGAAGCGGTGAACTCAATTTCGGGTTGATCGAGAGTGAATTGAACTACAGTCATCTCGAAAGTTTTTTACTCTTCGTCTTCGTCAGAAACAGCAACTTCGCCTTCAACAACAGGTGAAAGTGAAAGCTTGCCGCGATCATCGATCTTGGTAAGTTCTACCTGAATCTTCTGACCAACAGTTAGAACGTCTTCAACATTCTCAACACGCTTGCCAGTTAGCTTACGTAGTTCAGAGATGTGTAGGAGGCCATCCTTACCTGGAGTCAACGAGATAAATGCACCGAAGGTAGCCAACTTAACTACAGTTCCCAAGAAACGCTCACCAATTTCTGGTACGTGTGGGTTTGCAATTGCGTTAACCATGGCACGAGCAGCTTCAGCTGCAGGACCATCAACAGCACCGATGTATACGGTTCCGTCGTCTTCGATTGAGATATCTGCACCAGTGTCTTCTTGGATCTGGTTGATCATCTTACCCTTAGGACCAATGACCTCACCGATCTTGTCAACAGGAATCTTCACTGAGATGATTCTTGGTGCGTTAGGTGACATCTCGTCAGGAGTGCTAATAGCTTCCTTCATCAGATCAAGAATGCTCAAACGAGCTTCCTTAGCCTGAGATAGAGCACCAGTTAGAACTTCTGAAGGAATACCATCAAGCTTGGTGTCCAACTGAATTGCAGTAATGAATTCAGATGTACCGGCAACCTTGAAGTCCATGTCTCCTAGAGCGTCTTCAGCACCCAAGATGTCAGTCAAAGCTGCATACTCGGTCTTGCCATCAACGGTGTCAGAGATAAGACCCATAGCAATACCTGCAACAGGTGCACGTAGTGGCACACCAGCGTTTAGTAGTGACAAGGTAGATGCACAAACAGAACCCATAGAGGTTGAACCGTTTGAACCTAGCGCTTCAGATACCTGACGGATAGCGTAAGGGAACTCTTCACGAGAAGGCAGCACTGGAACCAGTGCACGCTCTGCAAGAGCACCGTGACCAATTTCACGACGCTTAGGAGTTCCAACACGACCAACTTCACCAGTTGAATAAGGTGGGAAGTTGTAGTTGTGCATGTATCGCTTAGAAGTAACAGGTGACAGTGAGTCAATCTGCTGTTCCATCTTCAACATGTTCAAGGTTGTGATACCAAGGATCTGGGTCTCGCCACGCTGGAAGATAGCTGAACCGTGAACGCGAGGAATAACTGCAACTTCACAGTCAATCTTTCTGATGTTGCGCTTACCGCGACCATCAATACGGATACCCTCTTTTAGAACACGAGTACGAACAACCTTCTTGGTTACAGACTTGTAAGCAGCTGAAACCTGGTTTAGTTGAGCTTCATCTAGAGTCTCTGCAAGCTTTTCCTTAACAGAAGCCTTTAGAGCATCATCAGCATTCTGACGTTCGGTCTTATCTGCAACCTGGTAGATGTTACCTAGTTCAGTTTCAGCTAGAGCTGCAACTGCTGAGTAAACCTCATCAGTGTATGGAGCAAACAGTGGGTAGTCTGCAGTTGGCTTAGCAGCAAGAGCTGCAACAGCTTCCTGAGCTTTAACCAACTGAGCGATGAAAGGCTTAGCAGCTTCTAGACCCTGAGATACGATCTCTTCGTTCGGAGCGCTTGCGCCTTCGTTCTTGATTAGGTTCCAAGAAACTTCAGTAGCTTCTGCTTCAACCATCATGATGGCAACATCTTCTTTGCCATTTTCGATAACTACGCGACCGGCAACAACCATGTCGAATACTGCACGCTCTAGTTGTGAGTGCTTAGGGAACGCAACCCACTGACCATCGATAAGTGCAACACGAACTCCACCAATAGGACCTGAGAAAGGTAGACCTGCTAGTTGAGTTGACATAGATGCAGCGTTGATAGCTAGTACGTCATACATTTCGTCTGGGTGAATTGCCCAAACAGTAACAACAACCTGGATTTCGTTTCTTAGACCATCTGGGAAAGATGGACGTAGTGGACGGTCGATTAGACGACAAGCCAAAATAGCTTCAGTTGATGGACGACCTTCACGACGGAAGAACGATCCTGGGATACGACCAGCTGCATACATTCTTTCTTCAACATCAATAGTTAAAGGGAAGAAGTCGAACTGATCTTTAGGGGTTTTGCTAGCGGTTGTTGCTGAGAACAACATAGTCTCTTCGTCGATATAAACTGCAGCTGCGCCTTGTGCCTGCTGAGCTAGACGACCTGTTTCGAAACGAATAACACGCTTACCGTGCTTACCGTTGTCGATGATTACTTCTTGTGCTTTGATTTCTGGACCTTCCATGGTCCCTCCTCTTATCTTCATAATGAAAACGCGACAAACACCCATAAACGATTTATAGATGCGTTTTGAACGCGCTTGAGTCCACGGCAATATCTGCCCGTTTTATTTGAGGGATGCTCTGGCCAACAGTAATAAATCTTGGGTAACTTGCCCCAAGGTCCACCACCACTGACCAGCAAACCTGCCGTCTTGACTCGTGTCCAGCCTAACAGAGCCCCCTAGATTCACCTATAGGTTGAAGGTTTTGTTTTCTAGGGGCTTATTTCCGCTAAATGATAGGTGTTGCAGGCTTTAGCCGCTTATTTCCCTGTTCGTAAGTCTTTGAAGGCATGATGTGAAGCACTGTCACTGCTATTCCAGCTATGACAAGAAGAACAAAGCCCAAGAACGCTGTCAGAGCAAGGCCGATCACTGCATCACTGGCAACAAAGTCTTGGAAAGCTTGTGATTGAAGAAATTCTTGACTGTTTAACATCGCTGGATCAGAGAGCAATTGTGAGTCAAACAACATGACCACAATGCCAACCAGACCACCACTAAACATGACAAAACCTGGAACTAGGGTCAACAACCATGTCCATGAGAAGCCAGCATCTCTAAGTCTTCTAACTGACACAGAAATAG
>WLIC01000135.1 GCA_009702405.1 Actinomycetota bacterium | reverse complement strand
TACCCCTTTGGCTCGAAGGATCTCTTCAAATTCAATGGCTGCTGCAAGGTTCTGAGGTCTTGGTAGGCCATGCGAGATGATGGTGGATTCCAAAGCGACAACAGGTTTACCTGAATTTAGGGCTGCTTCGACTTCTTTAGATAACTGGAAGGATTTCATGACTCTAGGCTAACGCTTCTATTGCACTAGCATCAAAGCATGCAGAGCCCAGCCCAATACTTCCAAGGTGTGAAACACCCTGAAGCCTTTCATGGTGAAGGCAAGGGTAAGAAGTTCTTTGAAGGTTGGTACGTCAAGCTCGTATCAAAAGATCTATCACAGCGTTGGGCTGTTATCCCAGGTATCTTCAAGGGCATTGAAACAGCTGACAGCAATGAACGCGTTAGTAACGATGAAGCTTTTATCCAAGTCTTAGACGGCTCAACTGGAAGATCTTGGTTTCATTCTTTTGACATCAAAGAATTCAAGGCATCGAGTACGAAGTTTGAAATCCAAATAGGTAACAACTTCTTCAGTGAAGACAAAGTTGTTTTGGATCTCCCTCAACTAGAAGGTGAAGTTAAATTCACCACGCCTTTCAGACCATGGCCAGTTACTCTAGCTAGCCCAGGCATCATGGGTTGGTATGGCCTAGTGCCTTTTATGGAATGTTTCCACGGCATTGTGAGCTTCGGTCATCAGCTTGAAGGTAGTTTGCTAGTTGAAGGTAAGAGCAAGTCCTTTAGTTCTGGTAAAGGTTATATAGAAACCGATTGGGGTAAAGGTTTTCCTTCTGGTTATGTCTGGATGCAAACCAATCACTTTGATTTCAATGAAACAAGTTCATTGATTGCATCTGCAGCCATCATTCCTTGGATTGGTAAATCCTTCAGAGGTTTCATTCTTGGATTTATGCATGAAGAGAAATTATATAAATGGACAACGTATAACTCTTCTAAGGAACTAGATCTAAGAGTTGATGATTCACATCTCTATTGGACTGTCACAGGCCCTGATGGAATTCTCACTCTAAAAGCAGAGCGAACCAGAGGTGGTTTACTTCACGCTCCACTGCATAAAGATATGCATCGAAGAGTTGAAGAAACAATGGACTCAACAGTTGAACTAACCCTCACTGACAAATCAGGAAACCTGATTGTTAAAGGTTCAGGAACAGCTGCTGCATTAGAGATTTTCGGTGAACTAGAAAAACTTCTCGCATACAAGAAGTAAGGCTAGATTCCTCCGCCGCCACCGCCGCCACCGCCGCCACCGGAAGAACCGCCACCACCTGATCCGCCAGAAGAACTAACAGCAAGTGCTGAGCTCAATGCTTGGTCAAGACCTGAGAAGCTATCAATCAGATTAGGTGCACCGATAAACCAGACTGGGGTATCAACTTCACCATAGAGATCACTAAGAACCTTGCTCCACTGCTTCTGAAGTCCCAGTAGCACTGCCCACGGCAAGACCTCTTCATAGAGTTTTAGAACTTGCTTACCTTTAACTTCAGATGGCTTTAGTGATGCACCAGAAGGTGATTGGAGGAATTCAAGTCTGTCTTTCTCAGCTAACTGAATGTAAGACTCGAGGCCTTTGACATAGGACTCCAGTTCAACACCTTTAGTTGTTAGCGCTCGCTTAGACAGTAGCCAGACATAAGTAA
The DNA here is from genome assembly GCA_009702405.1 of Actinomycetota bacterium. Next base: position 1,816 of record WLIC01000135.1, on the reverse strand, counting down.
AGGCAAAGGGACCGAAAGAAAGCAATGGCCCTACAACGAAGCCAGCCTCGACCTGCTCATCTAGGGCTATTGCAAAATACATCCAGGCCGCATAAACGAGGATCCCAATTACAAAACCTATAGCTGGGACACCAAGAGCTCTCTTCTGGAAGTAACCACCAGTTCTAACGCGCTTTGCTGAAGTAGCTCTTAGTTTGATTAGCCCTTTGGAGAGCTCTGTTTTCTGAGAACTAGTCATTTTATTGCCCAGTTGTAATTCACTACCTTTTGCGGTTAGGCCTAACTCAGCTAGCAGTGCCAGTTGATCTGAACTTGTTGTTGCAACAGAGGTTCTTCTAAGAATGAAGTCCTTGTTTTTGCTTTCAGGAACTACTTCAATCTCTATCAACTTCATGACAGCTAGTTCAATGACGCTCGCTTGATAAAGGTGTGCTGTTTTATTTATTACTAAAGCCGAAGTGAGCAGCCCAGGCTCAGCTGCTGGTTTGTATTGAGTGACAAGAAAAGCTCTCTTACTTGCTGACTTGATTCCAAAGATTCTGAAGTAAATTGCCCACAAAATAACTATCGCAGCAAGAACTAGGAACACCCAGTATGCGTACCAGTTAAATGTTCCTTCAATAATTGGGCCAGTTGTATTGGCAACATTTGGCTGGAACGGCACAGCAATAGATAGATTCTCTCCAGCTTCCAATTTCCCTGAAGTGAAAACTAGCTGATTGTTTGATACCTCTTTATTTACACATTCATCCTTAGATCCTTGCGCGCCTTGGTAGCAAGCTATTTTGTCAGTAACTAAATTCTCGCTAAGGGTTTTATCAAAAGTTACTGTTGCGGTTACTTTGTCAAAACTTTGCAACCAACCGGTGCCGTTGACATCCCAGTAAAACTCATCGAACCCTGAGCTGTCTTGATAATTATTGATTACCCAGGACTGGTGGTATTTGATGAAATAAACCTGTTGGCCATGAACATAAGAATCATCTGATGGCTTGATAGCTAACTCGACATAACCATTTTCAATGTTGATTTCGAACTCTCTTGGTTGCTCACTTTCATCCAGAACTTCGATTTCATTGATGAGCCCTGGATACTTGCCATAACTAGATTCTGGGATGCTCCGTCTAATGCCATGGTTCTGATCAAAGTCAGGAAAATTAGCGACAAGTCTTTCAGTAACCCACATCTCCGCTCGGTTTTCTGCTGCTTTGTTAATGGAGAGATCGTAAGTGGCATCAAAGGAAGAGAAGGAGAAGTCATTGACATCTGCATAACTTGTTGAGGGAACCCCCAACATTAAGAACGCAGACACAGCTAACAAAACTCTGGCTAGTTTGTTCATGTTCCTAAATCTACCCACTTGACAGACCACATTGTTCCAACTGCCGAGACGCTGAATCGTGATTTTACAGCGACATATATAAGCGCTGACCCTGCTACATTTGACGTTGTTATTCATAACGAAGTATTTTAGGAAAGCGTTACACTGTAAATCATGGCTAGAACCGTAAACCCTGAGGCTCAAAAGGCGGCAATGGCCGGCCTTATTGACTCTGGCGTAGCAGCCATAGCAAAAGATGGAATCGATCAGATTTCTGTGCAATCCATCAGTGATGGAGCTAAGAACAGTCGCCCTACCTTTTACTCATACTTTGGCGACATCAACGGTTTAATAGCTGAAATCTGGCTAGCTAAAGCTGACCAATGGCTGGAACTTATTACCAATCCAGAGATAAACCCAGGTGCCTTAACCCCAAGCGACAATATCCTGAATCGCACCAGGACTGAGATTCTGGCAACCGCCCATCGCATCCCT
>WLIC01000134.1 GCA_009702405.1 Actinomycetota bacterium | reverse complement strand
TGCTCACGAGATTGAAGCTGAAGTTCAGAAAGCTATCGAATCATCTAAATAGTATTCAGGATTACAGCAGTGCCCATCACAGGAAATGTTTTTGTGGTGGGCACTTCTGGTTCTGGTAAGAGCACAGCGGCCAAGGCTATTGCACTGAGGCTCGGACATAAACACATCGAGATTGACGCTCTGCTTTGGTTGCCGAATTGGACCCAAAGAGATTCCGGAGAACTTACTCAGCTCCTCCTCGAAGAAATAGCAGCAGGCCAGGTGGTGGTTGACGGCAACTTTGCGTCTAAAGGAATCAAGCAGCAAAAAGGTGATGTTCTAGTTTTCTTGGATTACCCTCGCTGGTTGGTGATTGGAAGACTAGTCAGAAGAAGCCTTACTAGGGTGATTCTTCGAAAGAAGTTATGGTCAGGCAACCAAGAGGAGTTCAAGTTTCTCATCTCCCCTGATCCAGCGATAAACCCAATACTTCATGCTTTCAAAACACACTCGTCAAGACATTCAAGCTACACAAAACTATTAGAGAATTCACCAGAGACGACAAACCACATAGTAAAAAACCCCAAGCAACTTAGAAAGTTACTCAGGGGTTTTTAAGTTTTTTCTAGTGAGCGTGCAACCCTCGTGAATGCTCGAAAACGAAACCAATCAAAGCAACTATCGCTAATGGGAAGCCGATAACGAACAACCACCAGCCAACTGCTAGTGAAGTGAAACATAGCGCTCCACCGATACCTAGCATCAGAGGCCACCAAGACCATGGAGCAAAGAAACCTACCTCTGCTTCACCATCTTCGATGTTTGCGTCAGGCATGTCTTCAGGGCCAGTAAAGTTTCTTGCACTCTTACCTAGGTAAAAAGCAATAAAGCCTGACAGGAAGACGAGCATGCCGATAGCAGCAGTTCCAATAACTTCGATCTGCTTGTGATCTGCTGGAGCTTCTAACCATGACCAGTAGCCATAGACAACTGCAACTACTAAATAGAACACAGTTAGCAAAATGAAAATGTTGGTATTAGTCTTCATGATCTAAGCCTTTACCTTTGTCTTCTTAGGAGCTGATGGTTGAGCCTCAGGAGATGCAAACTCTGGGTGGTTTAAATCGAACGCTGGAGATTCGCTACGGATTCTTGGAATCGAAGTGAAGTTGTGACGAGGAACTGGTGAACCAGTTGCCCACTCCAGTGATCTTCCATAACCCCAAGGGTCATTCATTTCAACCTTCACACCGTTGCGGTATGTGATCCATACATTCCAAAGGAATGGCAGCATTGAAAGTCCTAGCAATGCTGAACCAGCTGTTGAAACTTGGTTCATCCAGGTGAAGCCATCGCCTTCTAGATACGTTGCGTATCTTCTTGGCATCCCGATAACACCTAGCCAGTGTTGGATCAGGAAGGTGGCATGGAAGCCAATGAATAGCATCCAGAAGTGAATCTTTCCTAGACGCTCATTGAGCATCTTGCCTGTCATCTTTGGCCACCAGAAGTAGAAACCAGCGAACATTGCAAATACAACTGTTCCGAATACTACGTAGTGGAAGTGAGCTACTACGAAGTATGAGTCGCTCAAGTGGAAATCAAGTGCAGGTGAAGCAAGAATTACACCGGTAAGACCACCGAAAATGAAAGTGGTTAGGAAGCCCAAGCTCCAGAGCATTGGAGTTTCGAAGGTGACAGATCCCCGCCACATCGTTCCAATCCAGTTGAATATCTTCACACCCGTCGGAACTGCGATGAGCATTGTCGTAAATGCGAAGAACGGCAACAGCACTGAACCAGTGACATACATGTGGTGAGCCCACACAGTCATTGACAACGCAGCAATAGCGATGGTCGCATAAACAAGTGTGCGGTAACCGAAGACAGGCTTACGGCTAAAGACCGGGAAGATTTCAGAGACGATACCGAAAAATGGCAACGCAAGAATGTATACCTCTGGGTGACCAAAGAACCAGAACAAGTGCTGCCATAGCATTGGTCCACCGTTAGCTGGATCAAAGATATGTGCACCGAACTTGCGGTCAGCACCAAGAGCAAACAGGGCTGCAGCTAGCGGTGGGAAACACATGATTACCAGGATTGATGTGACAAGTGTGTTCCAAGTAAAGATAGGCATACGGAACATAGTCATACCAGGAGCACGCATAGTGATGATTGTTGTGATGAAGTTCACACCACCCATGATTGTTCCGAAACCAGAAAGCGCAAGACCGAATACCCAGAGATCTCCACCTAAACCTGGTGAGAACGTTGTGCTAGATAGCGGCGCGTAAGCAAACCAACCAAAACCTGCCGCACCCTGAGGTGTGAAGAATCCAGCAACAGCAATAAACGAACCGAAGAAATAGAACCAGTAAGCAATTGCGTTCAATCTTGGGAAAGCAACATCTGGTGCACCAATTTGAAGTGGCATCAGAACGTTAGCGAAACCAGCGAACAAAGGTGTTGCGAACATAAGCAACATGATTGTTCCGTGCATTGTGAAGAGTTGGTTGTATTGCTCTTTAGTTTCAATGATTGTCAGCCCTGGCATTGCAAGCTGGGCACGAATCAAAAGCGCCATCACACCGGCAATCATGAAGTAAATGAAAGCAGTAATCAGATACAGGTAACCGATTTTCTTGTGGTCAGTTGTTGTCAACCAATCGACAACGATACGACCCTTAGATTTCTTTGCTTCGATAATCATTCTTAACCCTTAATCTTCGGGTTGTCACCCGGCAGGTTGTTGTTGCGGTTTAGGTTATTAGGGTCATTTGGATCAGCAGTTAGTTGACCAGTGAAACCCTGCTCTGCAAGATCTGAAACGTGAGCGTCATATTCTGCTTGTGAAACAACTTTTACGTTGAAGAGCATCATTGAGTGGAATTCACCACAGAGCTCAGCACACTTACCCTTGTACTCACCAATTACTTGAGGTGTCATATACATTTTGTTGACACGACCTGGGAAAACATCTTTCTTGTAAAGGAAGTCAATTACCCAGAATGAGTGGATAACGTCTCTAGAAATTAGATCAATCTGAACTTTTTTATTAACTGGTAAATAAAGTGTTGGAAGCTCTGCTTCAGTGCCGTCTTCTTGGTACTGAATTCCACTGTCAAAAACGTTGTTATCTGTGTAGTTGAAATCCCATGACCACTGCTTACCGATAACTTCAATTCGGTAATCGCTGGCGACAGGCTTTTCAATCTCCCCCATGTCCCTTGCAGTTAGTGCAAAGAAACCAAGAACCAAAATGAAAGGAACGATTGTAAACAAAGTTTCAATCGGCATGTTGTAACGAAGTTGAGGTGGGATCTCAGCATCACCCTTGCGGCGACGGTAGACAATAATGGCCCAGAACATTAGACCCCAGGCGATGATTCCAACCGCCCAAAGCACTATCCATGAGCCTGTCCAAAGAGAAACGATGCGCTCAGTGTGGTTAGTTACTCCAGTCACACCTGGCAAGAACCCTCTTGAAAGCTCTTGTGAAC
>WLIC01000133.1 GCA_009702405.1 Actinomycetota bacterium | reverse complement strand
CTTCTTGCTAATGCAATGCAGGAAGAAGTTAACGAACTTCGGTTGAGCATGTTGCCAGGACTAATCGATGCTGCCAAGCGCAACCTCTCTAGAACAATTACTGATCTAGCTATTTATGAAATTGGTTTGGTGTTCTTACCTTCGGCTTCCGCGGATAAGGTTTCTCTTCCTATTGGAACTGAATTACCAAACGAAAAAGATTTAGCTAAGTTGCACGCGAGCATCCCTAATCAACCGCTGAGCCTAGGTGCAGTATTTGTTGGGGACAGGCTCTCACAACAAGTTGGCAGAAAAGCTCAGAAGGCAAGCTATTCAGATGCCATCCAGGCTGCTAGAACAGCAGCCCATGCTGTTGGTGTTGAGATTTATCTGGAGCAGGCAACACCTAGGGGATACCACCCAGGTAGGACTGCTGCAATCAAGGTTCAAGGCTCTGATGAACTTCTAGGCTATGCCGGTGAACTGCACCCTGAATTGGCAAGTGAAAATGATCTTCCTAGACAGGTTGCCATTCTTGAACTGAACCTTGAGGTTCTATTCAAGAATGCTCCAGAACTTATTTCAGCTCGAGCTGTCTATACCCACCCTGCTGCAACACAGGATCTTTCATTGGTAATCAATCAAGATGTTCCAGCTGGAGATGTTTTAGCAGTGCTTAGAGCAGCAGCTGGTGAATTACTTGAAGATATTGTCCTCGTTGATGACTATCGAGGAAACAACCTAGATGCAGATAAGAAGTCGTTGACTTTCGCGTTGCGATTTAGAGCAACCGATCGAACACTGACGCAAGTTGAGGCAACGGAGTCTCGAGATGCTGCAGTAACTGCAGCAAATGCCAAATTCGGCGCAACCATCAGAACCTAATCACTTAGAACACAAGGAGACAGCCATGAACCTAAAGGTTGCCGTCGCTGGTGCCAGTGGCTATGTCGGTGGAGAACTGATTGGCCTTATCCAAAAGCATCCAAATCTTGAACTTGTTACCGTTACCGCGAATAGCAATGTTGGTCAGACATTAGGTTCTATCCATGAAGTTGACGCTGCAATTTCTGGTTTAGTTTTTCAAGAAACTAGTAAAGAGGTTTTAGCTAACCATGATGTTGTTTTTCTAGCCCTCCCACACACCAAGTCAGCAGAAGTGGCTCAGTGGCTAAGTGATGAAACTTTGGTTTTAGATTGTGGCGCTGATTTCAGATTGGAATCTGCAGCTGATTTCGAAAAGTTCTATCACTCACCTCACGCTGGAACTTGGGTCTATGGCATGCCGGAACTTTTAGTTTCTAAGAGCACTAAGTTACGTGAAAAATTAGTAGGGGCTAAGAGAATTGCAGTTCCTGGCTGTAATGCAACGGCTGTCACTCTAGCTTTTGCACCGTTACTAGCTCATGGTGTTATCGAACCTAAAGATCTAGTTTCAACTCTTTCGGTTGGCACCAGTGGTGCTGGTAAGAACTCTGAAGTAAATGATGGCAATAAGCCAGCGCTAACCTCTGCCTATGCATATCAGGTTGGTGGCATTCACAGACACATTCCAGAGATAGCTCAGAACTTGAATCGGGTTTCTAACTCTGCTGTTTCGCTTACCTTCACACCAGTATTGGTTCCGATGTTCAGAGGAATCCTTGCGGTCAATACTGCTGAACTCGTTGCTGGCAAATCTTTGGCAGATGTCAGATCAGCTTTTGAAGCCGCTTATGGCGATGAAAGAAATGTTCAGTTGCTAACTGATGGAGAGTATCCAGATACTGCTTCGGTTGAGAATAAGAACCTGGCTCTAATTGGTGTTGCTATCGATGAAGCAACTAATCGAGTTGTTGTCATTAGTGCTATTGATAATTTGGTCAAGGGAACAGCAGGGGCAGCCATCCAGAGCTTGAACATTGCCTGTGGTTTTCAAGAAGATACCGGGCTGAGTAATGATTAGCGCGGATAAGAACAACCTGGATTTAGTCAGAGTGAAAGCTCAGACGTTGATTGACTCTGCACCGTGGATTAGAAAGTTCCAAGGTCAGATCCTGGTAATCAAATTCGGCGGTAACGCAATGGTTGATGAGGCTCTGCAGCAAGCATTCGCTGAAGATATTGCTTATCTGCAACTAGTTGGCATCAAGCCAGTAGTGGTTCATGGTGGTGGTCCGCAGATCTCAGCACAGCTAGCCGCTGCTGGCATCGAAAGCAGGTTTGTTGATGGTTTACGAGTTACCGCAGCAGAATCCATTGGCATCATTCGTGATACCTTGCGTGAGGAAATTAGCGTTCCACTAGCCAAGATGATTGAAACCGCTGGAGCGAACACCTTGGTGCTCAACGGTGAGAGCGAAGGGCTTTTCACAGCGAGCATCACTCGAGAAGATTTAGGTCTGGTTGGTGTTGTTACTTCGGTAGAAGTTTCAGTTATCAGCAAAGCTATAGCTCAGGAATTAGTTCCGGTTATTTCAACAGTTGGTCCTGATGCTTCTGGTCAGTTACTAAACGTCAATGCAGATTTAGCGGCTTCATCTTTAGCTGTTGCTTTAGGTGCAGCAAAGTTGGTTGTCCTAACTGATGTTGCTGGACTTTATAGCGATTGGCCTAACAAGGATTCACTGGTAAGTGAAATAACTTTGGGTGAACTAGAAGAACTGCTCCCAGATTTAGAGTCAGGGATGATTCCTAAGATGGGTGCATGTTTGGCGGCAGTAAGTGAAGGTGTTCCACAGGCACACATCATTGATGGTCGCATTCCACATTCTGTTCTCTTAGAAATATTCACCCCATCAGGCATAGGTACTTTAGTTCTTCCATAGGTAAGAAAGATAAACATGACTAGACATTTCTTGAAAGATGATGACATCTCAGCACTGGAGCAAGCAGATATTCTGCAGCTTGCTTTGAAGCTGAAGAAAGATCCATACTCGGCTAAGCCATTTGCTGGACCTAAGACAGTTGCGGTTATCTTCGATAAGACATCAACCAGAACTCGAGTTTCGTTTGCTGTTGGCATTGCAGATCTAGGTGGTTCACCATTGATTATTGATGCCCAAGGATCACAGCTTGGAGTCAAAGAATCAGTTGCTGATACAGCAAGAGTTTTAGATCGTCAGGTTGCTCAAATAGTTTGGCGAACCTATGCTCAAGCAGGTCTAGTTGAGATGGCTGAGAACTCTAATGTTCCAGTAATCAACGCACTAAGCGATGAGTATCACCCTTGTCAGTTACTTGCAGATTTACTTACTGTTCTGGAACACAAAGGCAAGCTAGCTGGGTTAAAGCTTGCTTACATCGGTGATGGTAATAACATGGCCAACTCATACATGCTCGCTGGAGCGTTAGCTGGAATGCATGTTGCTATTGCAACCCCGGCTGCTTACGCACCTGATGCGGATGTTGTCTCTCGAGCTACTGAGCTTGCAATACAAAATGGCGGATCAATCTCAGTTTCAACTTCAGTCACATCGGCAGTTTCGGATGCCGATGTCTTGGCAACTGATACTTGGGTTTCGATGGGTCAAGAAGCAGAGAAGGCAGAACGAGTTAAAGCTTTTGCTGG
>WLIC01000132.1 GCA_009702405.1 Actinomycetota bacterium | reverse complement strand
CTGCAGCCTCACCAAAAGTTTTACCCTTTGGTTTGATTTCGAGTGTTGTAGCAAACGAATCTTTTTCGACCTTGTTCAGTCTAGGGCTGTTTGGGGTAATGTGTGCAAGTCAATATTTGGCCTATAACAGGACTGTTATAGAGCAATATCTAGTCCAATGGGACGAAATCAGGCCCTATTCGCACTTCAACTAGGTATTTGTTGGCTTTATCAACCTCGATCGGCAAAGCACCTAGGACCTTTTGCATGCGCTTAGCTAGTGGTCGATACTGCTCATCTTGAATCCTGATACTGGATTTAGGCAGGATATTGTCGATAGTCCTTGAATAAGGGACAACGTATTGCTCATCTAGTAGCAACTGGCCAACCCTTGAAGCAAAGGTTCTAGTCCCACTGCCATCAATGACAGTGATAGGAACAGCAAGATCAATGCCATCAACAATGTTTTGGGTAGGTCCTGGAGTTGCAAAAGTGTTCACGGCATACTGCAAACCAAAATAGCCACTTGAGCTAAGAATTGCAGAAGCTAAGGCCAACCAGGCTAGTTCAATCCAACGCTCTCTAGGAGTCTTTCTGGCACGGTGGCGGCCGACGTGCTCATAGTCTGCTTTAAGCAGATCTATAGCATCGGTGCTCTTCGGCTTAGACACTTAGTTGACTCCTAGGATTTGGATAACTGTTCTATATTAGGTTCCTAACCTGTGAAAAATCTGAAGAAGGCTAATGATGACCGAACGTAAAGTCGAAAAGACTGAAGAACAGTGGCGTGAAGAACTAACCGAGTTTGAATTTCACGTCCTAAGAGAAGCAGGCACTGAGCGAGCCTTCACGGGAGAGCTCCTAAACGAAGAACGTAAAGGTACCTTCCGCTGCCGTGGTTGTAATGCAGAACTCTTTACCAGCACGACCAAGTTCGATTCACACTGTGGTTGGCCAAGCTTCTATGAACCAAAAGAAGATCATGCTGTTGAACTTAGAGAAGACAATAGTCATGGCATGAAGAGAGTTGAAGTTCTCTGTCGTGCTTGTGGTTCACACCTAGGTCACGTATTTGAAGATGCACCTCAAACACCAACCGGTGACCGTTTCTGCATCAACTCAGTAAGCATTACTTTTGAAGCAGAATAAAAGAGCTCTTATCGTCATTGACGTTCAAAAGGGCTTTACCGAATTTGATGTCAAAGGTGAAAGAAACAACCCAGACTGTGAAGATAACGTCGTCAAACTTATTGATGCTTGGCGTAAGCAAAACCTTCCTCTGGTTTATGTCAAACACAATTCAAAATCTGAGACATCGGTGTTAAGACCTAACCAACCTGGTAATGATTTCAAAGACATCATCACCGGGGTTCCTGATCTCCTGGTAACAAAGAGCGTGAACTCAGCTTTCTATGGAACACCAGATCTGCATCAGTGGCTCAAAGATAACGACATAGCTTCAGTTGCCATCTGCGGCATTCAAACAAATATGTGCTGTGAGACAACAGCGCGAATGGCAGGCAACCTAGGGCTAGATACCTGGTTCATTCTCGATGCCACACATACTTTTGCCAAAGAGTTCAACGGTGTGAAAATCTCAGCTGAAGAACTCGCCAAGACCACCGCTGTCAATCTTGCCAACGAGTTTGCTGAGATACTGAATACCGCAGAAGCAATTGCAAAACTAGATTGAAAGTAAGGGAAATGACAGAATCTGATAGCTCCAAGTTCAAAAAGAAACTAAAGAAAAAGATCAAGAAGAACATCATCAACAACAAGAACTACACCATCAACAACAAAGGTTCTGTTTACTTTGTTGGTGCCATCGGTGCAGCTATTTACTATGTTTCAACTGCAACAGATTTCTGGGTTGGTGTTCTAGGTCTGCTCAAGGCTGCTGTATGGCCAGCATTCCTCGTGTATGCAGCTCTCAAAGGTTTAGGCGGATAACTCCCCCAAAGACAAATGCCTCCCAACTTGGGAGGCATTTTTTCTTATTGGGGCCGACCAGGGGACTCGAACCCCTAACCCTCGCATTACAAGTGCGATGCGCTACCAATTGCGCCAGGTCGGCTCAGAACAAAAAGATTTGTTCCTCGTAAATACTACCTAGTCTGAAGGGTTTGCGTAAAACCCAGTAAAACTCTAAGGAGTAGTGATGACTAGCGGGGAGCTCACAGCAGAGAGGCCAGCACTGTTCCTAGCGGCAACAGTGAACCAGTAATTGGTTTTAGTCTTCAAGCCTTTAATGCTCAATGACGTTGCTGTTGAGGCTGGCTTGATATAGACAGTCCAAGTTTGACCTTCATCACTTGAATACTTGACTTCATAATCCGAGATCTTTGCTCCCCCTGTTGTAGGAGCTTTCCAAGTTATGGAAGCTGCAGTTGAGCTCGCTGACTTAAGAGATAGCAAGGCAGGGATACCTGGTGTAGTCGGCAGAGTTGTGACGTTCAGAGTTGGGCTTACTTTAGAAGCACCAACACTATTTACTGCTTTGACTCGAACAGAGTATTTAACTGCTGGAAGTAAGTTAGTGATTTCAAGGCTTTGACTAGTTGACTTCTCGTGTGGCACGGTAGCCCAAGCGTAGCCACCACCATTTATCTCGACCACAAAGTTAGTCACATTTGCACCACCATTGAAACCTGGCACCCAGTGCAATGTGAAGGAGTTAGCTGAGTTGTTGGTTACGCTCAATGCACTTGGCACAGCTGGGATAGTTGCCAGCGTGGTGAATGAGCCGAGGAGATAGCCACTAAGACCACTGTTGGCAACAGCTAAAACTCTTACCTGATAGTTAGTTCCAACTGACAAGTTGGAAATAGACAAACTTGTCGAAGGAGAAACCTTCTTTGGAACAGGAACCCAAGTTTGCCCATCAAGAGACAGGTCAACTAGATAATTTGTAATCCTTATGCCGGACTGCAAAGTCGGTGCTTTCCATGAGATTGCAACGCCTGTTGTTTTAACCGAAGTGACTTTGAATTCACTTGGAACAGTTGGCTCTGGGATTGCCGGGGTTTCCACGGTTAGAGAGCTAGTTGTCAAGCCAATTCCAAATGATGTCACTGCAGAAACTCGGAATAGGTAGGACTTAGCTGGTAGCAACGATTGAACTACGATTCCTAAAGTTGTCGTTGTATTGTGTGGGACAACGCTCCAAGATGCACCTGAATCAGCAGAAACTTCCACCACATAATTAGTGATCTGTGATCCTCCATTACTAAATGGCATTGACCAACCAAGAGTGGCTGTGGTGTTAGTTACTGACTTTAGAGCTAAACCTATTGGCGCTGATGCAGCAGCCAGCAAAGTAGTTGCCGATCCGGTTAGGTAAGTGCTTGTACCAACTGAGTTGACGCTAGATACCCTCAGAAGATATGTAACCCCTGGTGATTTACCTTGAACACTTAGCTGTGTGCTGATTGAATCTGCAGGCTTAGCACTTACCCAACTAACACCAGCATCAGTTGATATTTCGACACTGTAATTAGTAATCGGAGATCCACCATTGTCAACTGGAGCAACCCAACTCAAATTGAAACTTGAACTTGTTAGCTCACT
>WLIC01000131.1 GCA_009702405.1 Actinomycetota bacterium | reverse complement strand
GTCTGAGAGATTGCCGATAGGTGTTGCCGCCAAGATGAGCACGTTCTATTCTCGCAAACTAACATTTAGGGGTGTTAACACTTTTCGCAAGATTTACTGCCACCGGTGGCAGAATGGCCCTATTTAACACTTGGGCTCCTCTTGCGGTACTCTTTCTTGCTGCCTTTCTCAGGCTCTATAACCTGGCTTACCCAACTTCACTGGTTTTTGATGAGACCTATTACGTCAAAGATGCTTACTCACTTTGGCACTTAGGTTACGAAGGTAACTGGGGCTCAACCGCGGATGACTCTTTTAATAAAGGCGACCCTTACGGTCTCCTGACTAACCCTGCCTTTGTGGTTCATCCACCTTTGGGTAAATGGTTAATCGGTCTAGGAATGTTTGTCTTTGGAGCGGGTAATCCATTTGGTTGGAGAATCGTTGTTGCTCTTTTTGGCATAGCTGCTGTTGGGGTGACCAAGGAAGTTGCCAAGATTATTTTCAATTCAACAATCTGGTCGGTGTTGGCTGGTTTGTTCTTTGCAATCGATGGTGTTGGCATCGTTCTTTCAAGAACAGGACTGCTTGATCAGATTCTTGGTTTCTTTGCAATTCTTGGTTTCTATTTCTTACTAAGAGATCGACAAGCAGTTCGCCTTGGTAGCTGGAATAGACCTTGGCTTCTAGCCATGGGGTTAGCTCTTGGAGCAGCAACTGCTGTCAAATGGTCAGGACTATATTTCATTGCTGTGTTTGTTTTATACGTAGTTCTAAGTGATGCAAACTTCAATGCAAAAATTCACACCAACATTGAAAGACAATCTGAGGGGCCACTTCCTAAACGATTCTGGATTGTGCCATCGATTACGCAGACTATAAGAAGTGGGTTGCTAGTCACTGTTCCTGCTTTCTTTGTTTACCTAACGAGCTGGACCGGTTGGTTAGTAACTAAAGATGGCTGGGATAGAAATTGGGCAGAGCAGAATCCGGTTACTGGAATTTTTGCTTGGGTTCCAAAAGCTCTGCAATCGCTTTGGCATTACCACGCTGAGATTTATAACTTCCACGTGAATTTACACACTTCACACACATACGCATCAAATCCTTTGACATGGCCATTCATGCTCAGACCAACATCGTTCTTTTGGGAAAGCAAAACTAGTGGCTGCTTCTTAGATACTGCGACTCAAGATTGTTCCTCAGCTATAACAGCTCTTGGTAACCCAATTATTTGGTGGGCAGCCATATTGGCTTTTGGTGTTCTAGTTTCTTCATGGTTTAGAACTATGGATAAGACCACAACTCTGATTGGGTTGGGGTTGGTAGCCGGTTTTGTTCCATGGATAGCTTTGATGAATAGAACAGTGTTTGAGTTCTATGTGATCGAATTTGAGCCATGGGTGATCCTGCTCTTGGTAGCTGGGCTTAGAGCTTGGTTTAAAAATAGTGAACGGCCTACACGAGCGGCTAACTTCATTTCTGGCTTTGTAATCCTCACGGTCCTGGTCTCGGTATTTTTCTACCCAATCTGGACTGGAATGTGGATTGGTTATGACTTCTGGAGGTTACATATGTGGCTTCCTTCTTGGATCTAAGGCCTAAATCTAGGCGTCGTAAGGCTCGGTTAGGCTAGACCCATGCGCACCTATCTTGAGTTGTTTAGAACCAAAGGCGTAGCCGCCGTTATTTGGTCTCAGCTACTTGCAAGATTCGCTTTCGGCATGAGCACAATCACCTTTGCGGTCCATTTGCAGCAGATTTTCAACAATTACACCGTTGCTGGTCTTGCTATTGGTGCTATGACCGTCGGACAGGCTCTCTCTGGTCCCATACTGGGACGTTGGATGGCTACTTGGGGAATAAGACCCGTTGTCGTCATGGGGTCACTGCTAGCCCCAGTTTGCTACCTGTTAATCGGTTTTGCTCCTATAAGTGAAGGTTTTGCTATCGCTGTTTCACTAGTCCTTGGTTTAGCTATGCCACCGATTCAAGCAGCTGCCAGAGCTGTTTACCCGACCCTGGTGAAATCTGAATCTCAGCGCACGACACTGTTTTCGGTTGATGCAATTCTGCAGGAGATCATCTGGATTCTTGGTCCGGTATTGGCAACGGTTTTGATTGCAACAACAAACACAATCGTTCCTATCGTGGCCATGGCTGTTATCCAATTAGTTGGCGGTTGCTGGTTCGCTTTCTTGCCTCAAGTTCATGACGCCCCTATTCCAAGATCAACTAAGCGCATGGGTTCAGTGCTTCGTTCCAGGATGGTCAGAGTCATGATCGTTGTGAATCTGCTTTTCGTGGCTTCCTTCTCAGCACTTGAAATCGGAACTATCGCAGCTGTTGGTCAAGCTGAAGCAGGTTTTGTAATTTGTATGCTATCTATCGGTTCGGTTGTTGGTGGCTTAGCTTGGGGGCACCGTGCAAGATCTCCTAGAGCTCTTACCTACCAGCTCGGAATTGTGTTACTTGGCGATCTATTGATTTTCTTCAACGCAACTAATGCAATTTGGCTTGGAGTTTGTCTTTTCATCTCAGGTATCGGTGTCGCATTAGCTTTTGCAACAATCGGAATGATTATTAGCAAGACCGTCAAGTTAGATGACACAACAGAGGCTTACGGCTGGATCAGCAGTGGTCAGAGCATCGGCTATGGAGCAGGTGCTGCGGTAGCTGGAATCGTTGTTGATAAGTTGACCAGCACCACATCATTTGCCTTGGCTTCTAGTCTTGACTTCCTTGCCCTAGTAGTTGCCCTTTCAGCGGTTGCCATCACGCCAGCTTTCCTAAACAGTGAATCAAAGAAAGAGGACTCCAAGTGAGTGTTTTTGTTGTTACCTATTCATACAGTGCAGATGAAATTGAACTAAACCAAATTAGACCAACCCATCGAGTTTGGCTTCAAGAGCAACTAGATGCAGGCAGGCTACTAGCTAGCGGTCCTATGGTTGACCGTCAGGCAGCACTACTTATTTGGAGTTCCGCAAGCATTGAAGAACTGAACTCACTTTTGGACCAGGACCCGTTTGAGATCGCTGGCATGATCGGCGAGCGCACTATCGAGCAGTGGAACCCAATCTTCGGCCCTTTCGGTAAATAGGTAAAACATGAGAGTTCTAATTTCTGGAGCATCAGGGCTTGTTGGTACTGAATTACAAAAACAATTACTAGCTCAAGGTCACACACCGGTTGTCCTAGTAAGAAGACCTGCAACAAAACCAAACGAGCTGGAATGGAATCCAAGCCAAGGTCAACTTGATGCAACAGCTCTTGAAGACATCGATGCAATTGTGAACCTAGCTGGTGCAACAACAGGAAAACTTCCTTGGACTAAGCAATACAAGCAAGAACTTATCCAGTCTCGCGTTGATTCAACTAAGACCATCGTTCAGGCAATCGCTAAAACTAAAAACAAACCTAAGGTTCTTGTTTCAGGATCGGCTTCAGGTATCTATGGCGACTGCGGTGACAACCTGTTGGTTGAGACCGCCCCTAAAGGCGAAGGCTTCTTAGCTGACCTAGCTAGCGCTTGGGAACGTGAAGCTATGAAAGCTCCATCAGGTGTTCGAGTTG
>WLIC01000130.1 GCA_009702405.1 Actinomycetota bacterium | reverse complement strand
TTACAACTGTTGATCAAGTTGTGAGGGGTTATGGAGTTACAACCGCCGCAGATGGAGCAACACTGTTAGTGCCTAGCTACTCTATGTATCACGATGGGCATTTCATCGGGGCTGTTAGTGCTGTCCCAGGGGAACACCCTCAAAAATAGTCAAACCTCATTTCCAGAAATAGGCCCCTAGCAAATAGGGGTCTATTTATTTAACTTCGATTCACATGGTCGACTAGAGCAATATTCAAAATTTCATTCAACAAAATTGGAGTTGATTGGATACAGCCGTTTGCATCAAAGTGGGAATAGGCTAAAAACAATGCTCCAAGAAAGGTAACAACCATGGCTAAAGATAAAACACAAAAGCTTGCAAATAAGACAAGCGAAAAAGGCTTAACTCGTTACAACTTCATTGCAGGTTTATTGCACCTGCTATCAGCAATCTCTCTAACTTCTATCCTTGTTCAGATCAAAGTTCAGGGTTACTTCCCTGTAACAGCTGACTGGATGCAGGGTCCTCCAGGATTCGAACCAGGTCCAAACTCACCGTGGCCTGGTCCACAGCACGTCGTGCTGTTCACCATCAACCTAGGCGGAGCAATCATTGCTTTCCTATTGCTGTCAGCTATCTTCCACTTCGCAATCATTTCTCCATTCTTCAAGAAGCGTTACTTCGCAGGTCTAGCTAATACACACAACTACTTCCGTTGGACTGAATACGCTTTGTCATCTTCAATCATGATCACTTCAATCATGCTGCTAAATGGTTTCACTGACTTTGCTGGCTTGATTGCAGTCTTTGCAGTGAACGCAAGCATGATTCTCTTTGGTGCGTTGCAGGAGAAGTATGAGAAGCCAGGTAACGGTAAGGCTCTGCCTTTCATCATGGGTTGTATGACCGGTATTGTTCCTTGGATCATCATCATCATTTCAGCATTCCGCCCTGGTTACGAAGGAGAAAACCAGATCCCAGGTTTCGTCATCGGAATCATCATCACCATCTTTATTGCTTTCAATACATTTGGTATCAACCAGGCTCTGCAGTATCGCCAGGTTGGCAAGTGGAAGGACTACCTATTCGGTGAGCGTGTATACATCACACTTAGCTTTGTAGCGAAGTCTCTTCTTGCTTGGCAGGTATTCTCAGGAGCTATCATTCCTGCGCTTACAAACCAGTAACGGTTTTCAAGAGTTGGCGGTCACTCCGGTGGCCGCCAATTTCTTTTAACTAGCCAATAAGTTGAGCTACACGTTGCGGTGAGACGCCTAGTAAGACTGCAATGTCTCTCATGGTTAGGCCTTCATCACGCATGCGACTAACTACTATTCTGATTTCAGCTGACGCTTCGTCTTGAAGTTTTTGTGCTTCAAGCATCTTTACTTTGGCTGCTTCAAGATCACAGATGATGCCAGGTAGTTCTGCTTCAACTTTGATTACGACTTCGCAGATTTCAGAGTTACCTTTTTGTTCTTCAAGGGTTTTGATGCGTTCAACAACCATGTCTTTGCACTGGTCGAGTCTTCTAGCGCTTACCGAGAAACCATTAGGACCTGGAACTTCTGCTATCCAGCCGTCTTGGGTGCGTTCAGCATGAATCTTGACTTCCATGGGGACCCTTTCCTTTCGAGGCTAGATTAGTAAAGGGGGACTTGACTAATCTAGTCAAGTGGTGCTTTACTAATAGGAGTCTAAACCTGACTCACAAACAAAACAAGAATTTGAAAGGTTCAAATGAACATCGCAATCATCATCGCAACTTTAGTTGTTGCTGGATTCACCTCTTATGCATTTACCAAAGCTGGCATTGACAAGCTTCGCACCTCAGATGAGAAGCTCATTGAACGTGGCTGGGGTTGGGTCAAATCTTCACCTAAGGGAACTGTGAAGTTCATTGGTTTGGCTGAACTCCTCGGTGGGCTTGGCGTGATCTTGGCTCCGGTTGCAGTGACCGTGTTCAAGTTCAACTGGGCTTTGCCTCTAGGAATTGCAGCAGCTGCGGGACTTGCAACAATCATGGTCTTAGCGAACCTGGTTCATATCGTTCGTAAGGAATTCAAATACACCTATAAGGCTGGTTTGATGATGTTGGCCGTAACAGTTATTGCAACTGTGCTGTTGGCTATTTACCCAACTGCCTAAAGTTTTCTACCAACGCCAGCCCTGGTTGCAGCTCTACTAAGAGTTGCGATCAGGGCTGAGCCAGTTAAGAGGATAAGAACTGATGTTGTTATGGCTCTGCCGGTATCCCAGATAAGGCCACCGGTAACTATTTCGTATTGCAGGAATTTGGTTAGGTTATCCACTAGTGGAGCTCCAGCAACATAACTAATCTGTGTTCCAGTTCCAGCCAGGTATGGCCAGTTCCATAAAGTCATCAAAGCACCGTAAGTAAAGCTAGCGATAACTGAATAAACGATTAGGTTCAGTTTCTCTAACCACTTCTTAGCTGCATGAGGAATAAGGCCTGCACCTAAACCAATCAGAGCTGCACCCATCATTTGGAATGGTAGCCAAGGACCAATGCCACCGGTAAGAAGTGCTGAAACAAAAATGGAACCTGCTCCAAGAATGAATCCAAAGCCACTTCCAAAAACATATGCACCGAGTATTACTAGGAAGAATGCTGTTTCAATTCCTGCAGTTCCTGCTCCTAGTAAACGGATCACTGCGTTCAGAGCAATGAGCACCCCAAGCAGAGCTAAGTGTTTAGAACTTATGTCTCCGGTGGCAAATTCAATTAGCACTATGACCAGGGTTAACGGCATCAAAAGGATGAATACCGTTTGAGCTGTTGTTGCTTCTGTTGAAATGTTGCTGGTGATAAATAGTGGCCAGCTGAACATTAGAAGACTGGCAACACCTGCAATAGCGATGCTGAGTTTAGAAATCAGAGAGTTCACTTGATCACCTGGCCGATGCTAATTAATCCTGGTGTTCTAGTTATCTGAGCAATCTGAGATGCGAAAGGTGAAGGCCATGCCAATTCGGTAAGTGGAGAGGCATCGCTGACAACCTTGCCTGACTCAAGTCGAATCACTCGGTCAGAAACCTCTGCAATGAACTCAATGTCATGGGTTGCCAAAAGTATGGTTCGGTCAGGACTTTTCAGTTGCTGCAATTGCTTGGCAAGAGCTCGTTTGGCTGAGTAGTCCAAACCTCTGGTTGGTTCATCGAGGATGAGAACCTTGGCTTGCTTAGCTAGTTGGATACTGAGTACCGCTGCCAACTGTTGTCCGGCAGATAGATCTCTTGGATGAATTGAAGGATCTATCCTGCCAGCTAACTTTTGAAACAGGGCTGCGGTGGTTCCTTCTGCGACCTCAGCGAAGACATCTGATTCATGTAATTCTTCACCCAGGCTATGCAGGAATAGCAGATCTGCAGCGCGCTGAGGAATCATGGCAACTTGATCTAATCGAGTTGCCTTTGCAAGTTCTGCGGTATCTGAGCCATTTAGTAATACCGAACCGGAACTTCGGTTACCGAGACCTTGAATGGCCCAACACAAACTTGTTTTACCTGAACCGTTTTCACCCATGATTGCAGTTATCTGATTGCCAAAGAAATC
>WLIC01000013.1 GCA_009702405.1 Actinomycetota bacterium | reverse complement strand
GGCCAGGACTTTGAAGGCGCTGCCAAGCTACGCGATGATGAGAAGAAACTTCTTTCAGAACGAGCAAAGCTAACCAAGCAGTTCCGTTCAGGTAACGTAGCTGCTCACGGTGTTGTCGATGAAGGTTTGATTGCTGAGGTTCTAGCTGCTGCAACTGGTATTCCAGTATTCAAGTTGTCAGAAGAAGAGTCAGCCAAGTTGGTCTTCATGGAAGCAGAACTACACAAGAGAGTTATTGGTCAGAAAGCTGCTGTTGAGTCAATCTCTAAGGCGATTAGACGTCAGCGTGCAGGTTTGAAAGACCCTAACCGTCCTTCAGGTTCATTCATCTTCGCTGGTCCTACCGGTGTTGGTAAGACTGAGTTGGCTAAGGCTCTTGCTGAGTTCCTATTCGATGACGAAGGTGCTTTGATCTCACTAGACATGAGCGAGTATGCAGAAAAGCACACCGTGTCTCGTTTGTTCGGTGCTCCTCCTGGATACGTTGGTTTCGATGAGGGTGGTCAGCTAACTGAGCGCGTTCGTCGTAAGCCTTTCAGTGTTGTTCTTTTCGATGAAATTGAAAAGGCTCACCCAGACATCTTCAACTCTTTGTTGCAGATTCTTGAAGAAGGTCGTCTAACCGATGGTCAGGGTCGTGTTGTTGACTTCAAGAACACAATCATCATCATGACTACCAACCTAGGCTCTAAGGACATCTCTAAGGGTGCTCTTGGTTTCAACCTTGAAGGTAACCAGCAGAATGACTTCGAGCGTATGGCTGCAAAGGTGAACGATGAATTGAAGAAGAACTTCAAGCCTGAGTTCCTCAACCGTGTTGACGATGTAATCGTCTTCCCTCAGTTGAGTAAGTCAGAACTACTTGAGATTGTTGATCTATTCATCAAGAAGCTAAACGTTCGTCTTGAAGAAAGAGACATCACTCTAACTCTTACAGTTGCTGCCAAAGAGCGCTTGATTGAGCTTGGCTACGACCCAGCGATGGGAGCAAGACCACTGCGTCGTGCTGTTCAGCGTGAAATCGAAGACAAGATCTCTGAGAGCATTCTGCAGGGAGAGATTAAGAATGCTAGTGATGTTGTTGCGGATGTCGTTGCCGGTGAGTTCATATTCACCTCAAACGTAAGAGTCATTGCTAGCATTTAGCAATGCCCCACAACGAATTCATTCTCAGACCAGCTAGGACTAGCGACATTGTCGCTATCCAAGCCATGCGTGCTCCGCTAGTTGATACCAATGTTCTCTTGCAACACCAGTTGGTTTCCCTCTATGAGCGAGTTCAAGAGTTCGTGGTAGCGGAGCACCGTGATGGTCGAATCTTGGCTGCCGGTGCCCTGCACGTGATGTGGGGGGACTTAGCTGAGATTAGATCCCTGGTTGTTGACGGTTCAGCACGAGGCATGGGTCTTGGTAAAGCTATTGTTGAGGCTCTTATTGAACGTGCATACACGCTGGGTATCCGCAGAGTCTTCTGCCTTACCTTTGAGGTTGATTTCTTCAGTAAATGTGGCTTTGAGAGCATCAGCGATGTACCTGTTGATGAAGCAACCTTCGCTCAGATGGTCGAATCAACTGACGATGGTATTGCTGAATTCCTAGATCTTGCCCGTGTGAAACAAAACACACTTGGCAACACCCGCATGCTGCGACTGCTCTAAGTAGCACCTCGCTGGCAAAATGAACTCATGCCGCAAAATTACCCAACCCCAAGTGTTGTCCTAGCCCGTCGTATCGTTGGCCTTCTAGTTCTAGGTGGACTTATCTGGGGTGTGATTGCAGGTGTTTCTGCAGTATTCAATGCCATCAGTAATTTCTTCAACCCCCAGCAGTCTTTGACTATGGTTCCTGGCGATAACTGCCAACCACAGCAGATAACTATTGAAGGACATGTTGGAACAGCTGAAGGAGTCAACCAAGGCTCTTTCAACCCAGGTGACACACCATACTTCTGGTTCACTGTTACAAACACAGGTCCTGTTGATTGCAAGTTCAATGTTGGAACAAGTGTTACCTATTACTCGGTTACCAGCGGTAGCGATAATGTTTGGACTTCAAAGGACTGTAAAGTTTCTGTTCCTCGATCTGACACTGTAATGGATCTCATGCCAAACATGCCGATAAGTAATCCACCTTCAGATTGGCAAAGAGTTAGATCAAGCGGTTCAGGGTGCTCTATTGCTGATGGCCAACAGGTCGTCCCAGCAGGTGGAGCTAGTTATGTTTTACGTGCAGAAGTAAATGGCGTTATCAGTGAAAACACAACCCAGTTTGTGTTGAACTAGTTCTATGCAAGATAACACTGTTGCCATCCTTGGTGCCGGTTCCATGGGAACCGCCATCCTCACTGGAATGATCAAAGGTCACATCAAACCTGAGCATGTGAAGGTCACTGCAAGAAGAGTTGAGAGTGCTGATGCTCTAGCTAAGAAATTTGGTGTTACTGCTTACGCCACTGACTATCAACCTAACGCTAACTCTTTAGCTGTTGCAGGGGCGAAGGTTGTTTTACTTTCAGTAAAGCCCGCATACATTGTTGAGGTCTTGGGTCAGATCAAAGACGTTATCTCAGCAGATGCATTAGTGATTTCAGTTGCAGCAGGTGTCACAACAGCAACCATTGAAGAACACCTACCTGAATCTGTTGCTGTTATTAGAGCTATGCCTAATACCCCAGCGCTTATCAAACTTGGTGTCACAGGTGTCTCAGTTGGTTCTAGAACAACTCCAGAGCAACTAGCAATTGCTATTGAACTATTCAATGGTGTTGGTAAGACCTTGGTTATCCCTGAAGAGAAGATTGATGCTCTCTCAACAATTTCTGGCTCAGGTCCTGCTTATGTTTTCTATTTCATTGAAGAATTTATTAGAACAGCTGTTGCTCAGGGCTTCAGTCAAGACGACGCTTACCTAATGGTCTCTCAAACATTCTTAGGAGCTAGTGAGTTACTAGTTCAAACTCAAGGTGATCCTGCAGAGCTTAGAAGACAGGTAACTAGCCCTAACGGAACCACTATGAAGGCAATTGCTGTTCTTGAAGAAGGTAACCTGCACGATCTGTTTTTCAAAGCCACAACAGCGGCACTTAATCGTGCTAAAGAAATAGCCCAGGAGCACAAATAAAATGACAGATGTTTTCACAGCCCTATCAGATGCTAAACGCAGAACAATACTTGAATTAGTTGCCAGTGAACCTAGAACAACAGCTGCTCTAGTTAAGTCAACTAAATTATCTGCAACCGTTCTAGAGAAGCATCTCAAGATGCTGGTTGGTGCTTCATTACTAAAAGTTGAAACTAAGGGTAAGACAAATACCTATTCAATTGATAACTCAGGTTTCGGGGAAGCAGCTAAATGGTTTGGAAAGTTCGGTTCAGCCTTTGTTTCAGGTCAAGCAGATGTCTTAGGTGAGAACCTAGGAAATCTAATTGCCAATGCAGCTTCTTGGTTAGAGAAAAAGGTTGGCTCAAAGATTGACCTAGATTTCGATCCAGAAGAAGTTGGCAAAGAGCTAGGTAAGAAACTATCTGACGCCAAAAGAGACACAACAGCAAAAGTAAAAGTTGTAGTCAAGAAAGTAAAGAAGCCTGCAACTAAGAAGCCGGTTGCTAAAAAGCCCGTCGCTAAGAAACCTGCAGCTAAGAAACCAGTTGCCAAGAAGCCAGTCGCTAAGAAGACTCGCTAGTTCTTAGCGTCTATTTCGGCAACGAGAGCTGTGACAAGTTCGCGGATCTTGTCTCTGATTGGTCTAACTGAATCTAAGCCTTGACCTGCAGGATCGTCTAGTACCCAGTCAAGGTAAGTCTTACCAGGGAACCAGGGGCATTCATCCCCACAACCCATAGTGATTACGTAGTCGCTTGCTTTGACTGCTTCATCATCTAGTACTTTAGGTTTTTGATCTGCAATGTCGATACCAACTTCAGCCATAGCTTCAATGGCAACAGGGTTGATTTCATTCTTGGGTTGGGTGCCAGCTGATCTAATCTCAACTCGGTCACCAGCTAGATCTTTTAGGAAACCAGCAGCCATCTGTGATCGTCCTGCATTGTGAACACAGACAAAGAGGACACTTGCTTTATAAGTCATGGACTAAGACTAGAACAGTAATGCCCCCGACCTTTATGGTCGAGGGCATTACATGGTTAACTAAAAGTGAATTATTTCTTCTTCTTAGCCTTCTTGACGCCACCGTCAAGGACAACGACATAGATAAGCGCAAGAAGTGCTCCAGCGAACTCTGCTAGAACCACTGCTAGGTAGTTCTGGGTGAAACCATCTCTAAGCATTAGAGCGAAGGTAACAGCAGGGTTAGCCTGAGCTCCGGTAAGAGTGAAGGTGCTAGCAACTAGTACCCAGATACCAACAGCAAAAGGAATCAACGCTTCACGCTTGGTTGAAGCCAAACGCGTAATCAGAATTATTAGAACTGTTGTTGCCATGATCTCGCCAATGATTGCTCCTGACTGAGAAACACCAGCAGGTGCAGCAACTGCCTCTACTGTGCTACCTGATAACGCAAAGCCAAGGTAAAGACCCAGAGCTGCACCGCTAAGTTGAGCCACCCAGTAAACAAGAAGTGTTTGAAGATCTATTCCTTTGCGAGCAAAGAAGAAAAGTGAAACTGCAGGGTTCAGGTGACCACCAGATACTGTTGCGGTGATCAAGATCATGACAGTTAGAGTTCCAGCTAAAGCTAGGTTATGAAAAGTTGGGTTGAAGTTAGCCGCCACGATGGAAGCTACGAATAGCATCACACCCATAGCTTCTGCGATTGCGCTTCTTAGAACTTTGTTGATTTTCATTATTTTCCTTTCGAGGGGTATCCATCTAGTGCGATTATTGCTTCGTTTCTTCTTAGGAAACCTGGTTTCCAAGGAGGATCAAATCTTGCATAGTAAGGGTCGCCGACCGCTTTCAGCCCAGCGCTCTTGACATCAACGATTAGTTGATCGCCTAAAGATTTGAAGTTTTCATAATCAGCTAAACCTCTGAAGCGGACAGCTGCAGCGAAATGTCCCTGAACTTCCTTTGTGGTTACCTGAGCATCAACAGGCAAAGGTAGATCCTTGATTGAGACATCTTTAGGTAAGACAAAGCTCACTACGTGATCTTTTGCATTTTTATCCGGGGCATGCAAGACCGGTGCGGTCATGGCGAATTTCTCTGCAGAGCGGTTATTGCCAGAAATGTAATTCACTAGAGGCCTAAAGGCCCTGCTAGCAGCAGAGGAGAATTCACCCTTGGTCTCGACCTGAACTAGAACATAGGTCGGATAGTGCCTGACCTCGAAGCCAGGGTAACTAGCTATGAGGGTAAAGGGCTGTTGTTCTGTCATCGTTAGTGAGTTTATGCTCTAAGCCTGCGATTCCTAGGCAAGACGGACACTCTAGAAGTCGGCTAGAATAAAGCGAACCGTCAAAAACCCCTGAATTACGGGGGTTTACCTAAATAAAGAGGTCTTTGTGGGATCAGTTGTTAAAAAGCGTCGTAAGCGTATGTCGAAGAAGAAACACCGTAAGTTGCTTCGTAAGACTCGTCACCAACGTCGCAATAAGAAGTAGTTCTTAGGAACACAATAAAACCCGTCACTTGTTGACGGGTTTGTTGTTTAACCGCGTTTACCTATTTTGATTTCTTGTTTAGCGGTTTTCTTTTGTAAACGCAGTTCTTTGCGTTTGAAGTCATAAATCTTCCAACCAGCTGACTTGGCATAAATCTTTAGTAGCTTGTCAGGGTTCACTGCAACTGCGTGACCTACAGTTGTGAGCATCGGAAGATCGTTGTGGCTATCGCTGTATGCAAAAGACTTTCTCAAACTAAAACCACGTTCTTTAGCTAACTTCTTTAGCGCTTTAGCTTTTTGTTTTCCGTGTAATGGCTTGCCGTCTATTTCACCGGTAAGGATTCCATCAATGTGTTTTAGCTTTGTTCCAAGAGCACCGGTTAGCCCAAGTTGCCTTGCAATCTCTTCACCCATCTCCTGCGGAGCTGCTGTTATCAACCAAACTTCACGACCTGCTTCAATATGCTGTCTAGCAATCTTTGCTGTCTCAGGCCATATGCGTTGCTTGATTTCACCTTTATAAACTTCAGCAACTAACTTGATCATCTCTTCGTAGCTACGACCTTTAACAAGACCTAGAGCTCTGTCTTTGATAGCTGAGAGCATATGCTCTGTTTCACCTTTGGTGAGGAATCTAATCTGATGCCAAGCAAAAGCAACAAAGTCTTTACGAGGGAAGAACTTTAGGCGGTAAGCCACTTTGCCAAACTGAAAGCTTGTCGAGCCACGCACTAGCGTGTTGTCAACGTCAAAGAAAGCCGCAGCAGGCTTTTTAGGGGATTTGGCCACGAGATAAGTTTAGGTTGATAACTGGAATAATCTGGACGTATGAGCACAACGATTGACCTAACTCTGATTGGTAAATCTGGCTGTCATCTATGTGATGAAGCCAGGGTTACCGTCAATGCTGTCGTTGGTGCCTTTAGAGCTGAATACACCGGTGTTGCTAGACACATTCAGGTAAACCTAGTTGAGCATGACATCTTGGTTGATGAAGAACTTTGGAACAAATACTCAGAAGATATCCCAGTTCTTCTAATCAATGGCAAAATACATAACTACTGGCGGATAGACCCAGTAAGGCTTAGAGGAGCACTCGAGGAGTTTGTTAGGTAATGAACATCATAAAAGGGCAAGCCCAGGTTAGAGCAGCCGCTAGAGACTATGAGAGATATTCAAGTGATCTCCAAGGAGATCAGGATGTTAGAGATTACAAGCAACTTCCTTTAGAAGTTGATCCTCCGCATCACACAGAGATGAGATCTTTGCTGAACCCTTGGTTCAGTAAAGATAGTGTTGCAAAGTTTGAACCAGAGTTCAGAAAGATAGCTAAAGCACTCATCTCATCTTTTGAGACTGAAGTTGAGATCACTCACGACCTGGCACTCCAAATGATTGTTCAGTGTTTAGGTGTTGTCTTTGGTAGGCCTCAGGATGTTGCGGAGTGGTTCGCTTGGGGACCAGATACCTGGATTACCGATGAAGACGGTATCCGTCATGGTGATCATCTAGATCGATACCTGAAGAAGACTTTTGATGAATTAGATGAGAACCCAACAGATGACCTATTTGGAGTTCTCAATAAAGCCGAGATGGCTGGTAGAACTCTTACCCGTAAAGAGAAATACGGAATGGCTAACCTAGTGCTAGCTGGAGGAAGAGACACCGTAGTGAAACTGATCTCAGGCTCTCTTTGGCATCTAGCAAACAACAAAGAACATTTAGTAACTCTAAAGAATCAACCTGAACGCATACCTGAGTTCATAAATGAAATGGTTAGGTTCTTATCTCCTCTACCAATGATGCACAGAGTGGATAAAGAACAAACCACAAACCCAGCTGAACCTGTTTATGCCTGGCTATCTTTTGTTTCAGCGAACCAAGACAAAGAAGTAATTCAAGAACCAGAACAAATCAAACTAGATAGAGGAGCTAACCCTCATCTTGGCTTTGGTTATGGCAGACATTCCTGCATTGGAATGCATCTAGCTCAACTAGAAGCCAAGGTAGTTCTCGAAGAGTGGCTCCTAAAGTTGACAGATTGGGAAGTTCTACCAACATCGGAAATATTCTTTGATCTCGAAGATTACAAATTCATACCTTCAAGATTTCACAGGTTGGACTTGCGGATAACATCTTGACTTCCTGATTAGTGTCTATACAATATGTCTATACATACTTGTTGGGAGGAAAGATGAGCAAGAAAGTGATCCAGAAAGTACCTGAGACAGTTGCTGAAGAAAAAGTAACTACAAAGCTTTTCATGAACGGTGGTAGCCAGGCCGTTCGTATTCCAGCTAAGTGGAAGTTTGATTCTGACGTGGTTGAACTGACCTTCAACCCAGATACTCGTACCATCTGCATTTCTAGCCAGACTCGAGAAGAAGCCAAGGCTGCATTCATTGCTTTGGTTAAGTCTTTGACTGAGGAAGAACGGGAAGAAATCAAAAATTGGGAGCTCCCAAGAGATTTATCTGTCCCATCTGTAAGACCAGAGATCGCTGAGTTCTTTAAGGACCAAGAGTGAAGTATCACCTAGATAGCAGTGCTGTAATCGATGTGCTGAGATTTCACAGAGAGAGCCTGCTGAATTTTGAACTCACACCTATACAGGACATCGCTATCTCTTCAATTGTTGTTCACGAGTTACTTCAAGGATCCCAGCCAACAGGATCTGGCTCTAGATCGAAAAAGCTATTATTCGCCTTTTTGGCGACCATAGAAGTGCTGCCCTTCCGGGTGGCTGATGCAGAAGTATCTGCGAAACTAAGCGTTTACCTCAAAGGCAAGGGGCAAATAATCGGGACCTTAGACCCGCTAATAGCCGCACATGCAATTTCAGAAGGCGCAGTCTTGGTCACCCGAAATGTTAAGCATTTCAATCGGGTCCCAGATCTCCACGTGGTGGATTGGTCAAAACACGCCGAATAAGTAATGTTGCATTATTACTACATAGTAATTATGCTACATACATGGGACGTAAACCTAAAGCAGATGAAGAGCTCATCTATAACCAGCTCGAGCTAGTGCGCACCAAAGCCAAACTGACCAGACAACAACTGGCAGATGCTGT
>WLIC01000129.1 GCA_009702405.1 Actinomycetota bacterium | reverse complement strand
GCGCAAGCAGTCATCGGAGGCATCACAGTCCTCACTGGTTTGAACTCTTGGATTGTTGGTGCACACTTCATCGTTTCCGGAGCTTTGATTGCTGTAGCAACTGTTTTGGTTTGGCATGCCAGAAATCGTCCCTTTGTAGCTGTCACTAAAGCTTTCAAAGCACAGCTAAGACTTACCTACTTTGTTGGAATCCTGACCGTAGTTATTGGTGTCATAGTCACTGGCTCTGGACCTCATGCCGGTGATGCAGATACTCCCCGCAACGGTTTGAATTCAGATCTTCTAGTTCACGTTCACTCATACCCTGCTTATGCGTTGTTAGCTCTTGTTCTTTTGCAGATCGTTTATTTGGTTCGTGTAAAACAAAAACTAGTTAGCACCTTAGTTCTGCTTGCTGCTATTGCAGCTCAAGCATTAGTAGGACTTGTTCAGTCTTGGTATGGATTGCCTATTGCTCTCGTTGCACTACACATGCTTGGAGCTTCTGTGCTCTTGAGTTTGCTAACCAATCAATTACTGGTCTTTCGAGTTAGTAAGAAATAACCATGAGCTCAATCTTCTGGTTTCGCAAAGACCTTCGACTGCAAGACAATGAAGCTCTTAGCGCTGCAGTTCGAGCTGCCAGTCAAAGTTCAGATAACAGTGTCTATTGCGTCTATGGATTCAACTCAGCAAGCTTTGAAAAACTAGAAGGAATAAGACAACACAGCCTCAGCGTTGCAATCAAGGAGTTATCTCACTCGCTTGACGGCAAGCTAACTCTGTTGGCAGCAAATACTGATCAAGAGTTAGCCGAGAACCTAGTAAAAGCCTGCTCTGAAACGGGAAGCCTTGAAGTCTATGCAATGCAAAGCTTTGACCCAGAAGGAGTTGCTCAGCAGCTAACTGTTGCTAAAACACTTGAGGCTAACGGGCTTAGTCTTCGCCTGATTGGCTCTGCCTATGCTGTTATTCCTGGAGTAGTTAGAAAGCCAGATGGGTTGAACTATAGGGTTTACACCCCGTTTTATAAGGCCTGGAACCAGCTGGCTCAAGTCAATCCAATTGAATTACCTGAGCTGGGAACTGTTTGGGGCTCGCTCAAAGATCAAAGTATTCGCATTGAACCTTCCAAGCCAAGCCCTTTCAAAGTTAGAGCTGGTGAAGCTTTTGCGCTTAGAACATTCGCCAGATTCCGTGCAAGAGCATTAGATGATTACGACGAGCAAAGAAACCGTGCTGACCTAAGCGGAACATCACACCTCTCTCATGCTCTAGCTCATGGTGAAATACATCCAAGAACTCTCTTATCTGTTCTTGGCGATAGCAATGCTCATGAAGTTTTTAGAAAAGAAATTGCCTGGCGTGAGTTCTACGCTGATGTTTTACACCACTACCCACACACAGTCAACGACTATTACGAACCTAGGTTCAAACAACTCAGGTATGACTCTGGAGCTGATGCTCAACAGAAGTTTGAGGCTTGGTGCAGAGGTGAAACTGGCTATCCAATGGTTGATGCAGGTATGCGTCAATTACTTGCAGAAGGTTGGATGCATAACCGAGTTCGCATGATTGTTGCATCATTCTTAGTTAAGGATTTGCATCTCGAATGGACCTGGGGTGCTGCACACTTCGAAGCCCATCTAAGCGATTTTGATCCGGCATCTAATTCACATGGTTGGCAGTGGACTGCTGGTTGTGGCACTGATGCCTCCCCTTATTACCGAATCTTCAACCCGATTCTTCAAGGACTAAAGTTTGATCCAAACGGAGATTACGTTCGTAAATACATTCCTGAACTTAGACACCTAACAGATTCATCAGCCCATGAACCTTGGGAAGTTTTTGATGGCTACGCTAACGGCTACTCAACACAAATTGTTGATCACAACACCGAGAGAAATGAATCGCTTGCTCGACTTGAAGAGATTAAAACTAAATAAGTTTTATAAAGAACAACGGGTCAACACCAACAGCAATAAATAGCACTGTTAGGTATGTGATCGAAAAGTGAAAAAGCCTCATCGGATTATCAACCGCGTCACGTTTTGCTTTACCTTGGAGAATGTGAGCTTCAGCAATAAACCAAGCTCCGCCTAAAACTGCTGCAGCTGTGTAAATCAAGCCCATAGGTGCCACCGGGATCAGAAGCAGAGTGCTAGCCACCATTACGTAGCTATAGATAACTATTTGCTTGGCAACAACTTTGATGTCGCTCACAACAGGCAACATTGGAACACCTGCTGATGCGTAATCCTCTTTATATTTCATAGACAACGGCCAGTAATGTGGCGGTGTCCATAAGAAGATGATTAGGAACAATACTGCAGCGCTCCAGCTGAGGCTGTTCGTTACCGCGCTAAAGCCAATCAGCACCGGCATAGCTCCGGCTGCCCCACCCCAGACAATGTTTTGGGCTGTTCGACGCTTCAAAAGAAGCGTATAGATGAAGATATAGAAGAGTTCTGCCGCTAGGGCTAGACCTGCTGATAGCCAGTTCACGAAGAATCCAAGCCAAAGAACTGATATAAGTCCAATTGCCGTTGCGAAGACCTGGGCCTCTAACTTGGACAAATCCCCAGTAACTAGGGGTCTTTTCTGGGTTCTACCCATGATTTTGTCGATATCGGTGTCAATAATGCAGTTGAAGGCGTTGGCTGAGCCTGCGCTCAAAGCTCCACCGATCAGGGTTGCCAGGACTAGCCAAAGGTTTGGAATCCCCTGTTGAGCCAAAATCATGACCGGAACAGTGGTGATTAGCAGTAATTCGATGACTCTTGGCTTAGTTAGAGCAAGGTAAGCCGACAGCTTTTGGCCCACAGATAGGGGCTTTTTAGGCTGTTTTGCTTGGATTTGGGCTGTTTGGGTCATCTAGGCAAGTCTAAGCCAAATTGGCTACAACGTTACATATCCGTAATCAAATCGCCGTCGGGTATAGACTTCAAAGGAACCAAATCGCGCTCGGAAGAGCGAATTCCGTAGCAATAAATCTGCGATTTACCAGGCGAAGAAGCCTCAAACATAGACCATTCGCCACAACTATAAGGAGAGAGTCCTTTGTCACTTATCTGGGACAGCATCGATTCAAAGTCAGTAGACACCGCACGAGTACTAGCAGCTGATGCAGTGGAAAAGGTTGGCAATGGTCACCCTGGCACTGCAATCTCTCTAGCACCTGTTGCCTATCTCCTATTTCAGAAGGTCATGTGCCACGATCCAGCAGATGAGCGCTGGTCTGGTCGCGACCGTTTCATCTTGAGTGTTGGCCACTCTTCACTAACTATTTACAACCAGCTGTATCTTGCCGGTTACGGTTTAGAACTTGATGACATCAAAGCTCTTCGTACTTGGGGATCAGCTACTCCAGGTCACCCTGAGTATGGTCACACCAAAGGTGTTGAAATCACGACCGGTCCTTTAGGTCAGGGTTTAGCATCGGCTACTGGTTTTGCATACGCTGCCAGATTTGAAAGAGGTCTATTCGATCCTGAAACAGCTCAAGGTGAGAGCGCATTCGATCACTTTGTTTATGTAATCGCTGGTGATGGAGATATGCAGGAAGGCGTAACTAGCGAAGCTGCCTC
>WLIC01000128.1 GCA_009702405.1 Actinomycetota bacterium | reverse complement strand
ATAAAGTCAGCTGTTGCTAGAGCACTAGTCCAGATAGCGTCAGATGGAATGTCTAACCCAGTGGCTTTTAGTCTGGCTGATAGATCTCTAGGGGTATACATCGAGTTGTTAGTTAGCACTAAGAACCGAAGGCCCTCTTCTCGCCACTGTTTCAAAACTTCAGCAGCTCCAGGTAATGCATGTCCTTCGTGCACAAGCACGCCATCCATGTCAGTCAACCAACACTCTATTTTTCTACGTTCAGCCATGGTTCTACTTTACCTTCAGCAAAGTTAGGCTTGAGTGGATGGCAGATAAAGAATACGAAAACAACCCTAGTCATGAACTCACCACTTGGGGAGTTGGCCCATGGCAAGGGGACTTACCTGAGGGCTACGATTCACCTGACTCCATCTATGACCTTGAGTTACTAGCAAATGGGGATACCCGTAACGTCGTTGATAAATACCGTTACTGGAAGATGGAAGCCATCGTCAAAGACTTAGACCTCAAAAGGCACCCTTTTCATGTTGCCATTGAGAACTGGCAACATGATCTAAACATCGGCTCAATAGTTAGAAACGCTAATGCTTTCCTAGCCCAAGAGGTTCACATCATCGGCAATAAGCGTTGGAATAGACGTGGCGCCATGGTTACTGACCGTTATCAACACATCAGACACCATGAAACCGTTGAAGAGTTCCTAGCCTGGGCTAATCAAGAGAAGCTTCCTATCATCGCCATAGACAATGTTGAGGGCTGTAAAAAGATCGAAGAATATGACCTTCCTGATAGCTGTGTTTTCCTATTTGGTCAAGAAGGCCCAGGGCTATCAGATGAAGCCATCAAAGCAAGCGACGTAGTCCTAGAAATCACCCAGTTTGGCTCTACCAGAAGCATTAACGCCTCAGCTGCAGCGGCTATAACCATGCACACTTGGATAGTCCAACACGTCTTCGGGTAAACTTGTTTTGTGCCTTTTGGCCCAACGTCCCCTGAACTAGAAACGAGATTGCCATGCCTGCTTTCGTGATCGTAGGAGCTCAGTGGGGTGACGAAGGCAAGGGTAAAGCAACTGACTTGTTGGCGGAACACATCGAATATGTGGTCAAGTTCAATGGTGGTAACAACGCAGGTCACACAGTTGTAATCGGTGATGAAAAATATGCACTGCACCTACTACCTTCAGGTATTTTGACTCCTGGCGTTATTCCAGTTATCTCTAACGGTGTAGTTATTGATTTGCAGGTTCTCTTTGAAGAACTAGATGCTTTGAACGCTAGAGGTATTGACACCAGTCGTTTACGTGTTTCAGCTAATGCTCATGTCATCACTCCTTACCACGTATCACTAGATAAGACAGCAGAACGATTCTTAGGTAAGAGAGCTATTGGAACTACTGGTCGAGGTATTGGTCCAACATATGCAGACAAGATCAACCGGGTTGGTATTCGTATTCAAGACTTGTTTGATGAATCAATTCTTCGTCAAAAAGTTGAAGCTGCATTGGTTCAGAAGAATCAGTTGCTCAGCAAGGTTTATAACCGCGCTGCAATTCGCGTTGATGAAATAGTTTCAGAACTCCTCACGTACACAGAACGCCTTCGTCCAATGGTTGCTGACACTGCACTTGAATTGCATCTTGCTATCGAAGCTGGCAAAAACGTTTTGTTTGAAGGTGGCCAGGCAACGATGCTTGATGTTGACCACGGAACCTATCCATTCGTTACTTCATCCAATGCAACTGCGGGTGGAGCAGCAACCGGATCTGGTATCGGCCCTGGTTTACTCCAGAACGTCATTGGAATTGTTAAGGCATACACAACACGAGTTGGTGCTGGTCCTTTCCCAACAGAGTTGTTTGACGAGTGGGGCGAACTGCTTCGTAAGACTGGACACGAGTATGGAACAACAACTGGTCGTCCACGCCGCTGTGGTTGGTATGACGCTCCTATTGCACGTTACGCTGCTCGCATCAATGGTCTAACTGATTTTGTTTTGACAAAGCTAGATGTTCTAACTGGAATCAAAGAGATCCCTGTTTGTGTTGCATATGAAGTTGATGGCAAGCGAGTGGAAGAAGTTCCAGTTTCACAATCTGATTTTCACCATGCAATTCCTATCTATGAAAACTTCCCAGGTTGGGATGAGGACATCACAGGTTGCAGAAGCTTTGAAGAACTACCTAAGAACGCTCAGGACTATGTGAGAGCACTAGAGAAGATGAGTAACTGTCGTATCTCTGCTATTGGTGTTGGCCCTGCTCGTGATGCAACCATCGTGTTGCATGACATGCTTGGCTAGTTATGTTCCTCGTCATCACCGAATGACATTGATGCATTCTGAATAGTTTCAGGATTACTAATACTCATAGGTGTTCCACCAATGTCATAGTGATGACGTATGTCGCCTTCTTCGTCATCATCTGCGCTGGCAGGGATCGTCGTTGCTGGTTTGGCAAGAGCGTCTCTTCGTCTTAGACCTTCTCTAAAGCCGAGAATGATGACGACTACGAACACTGCAAGGATTCCCCAGAACACAGCTGGGTATTGGATAAAGAAACCTAGTGCAAAGATCATTGCCACCAAACCAAAACAACCACTGAAAAAAGCTTTCATGTTTACTACCAACCATTTCTTTTGAGGCGTTTCCAAATCAGCCATATGGGTAGACCTGCAAGCAAAACAAATATCAGGGGTGGAAATGAAATTGCGCTCAGTAAAGCCACTGTCCATACAAAGAACCACAAGAGACCCTTGAAACAGCCAGCCATTGTTTACCCCTAAGTATTAGTTGTTTCAAACATTAGCCGATACCTAGGACAATAGACACATGCAAGATTTCGATGACGTCGATAGAGACCAGGTAAGGCTAGATCCGCCTGCTGGTAGGGCGTCTCTTACTGGGGTCCTTTACTACCCAGACATCCTAGATCTAAGGCTCGCAGGCTATGAGTTAGAGCGTTTTGAAGAGCTTCTTCTAGCCCTTGACCAGGCTTCATACAAGAATGCCCTTAGGGTTTCAAAGATTCTACGCACCTCTGAAGCAACCCCTATTTGGAATGCCAGAAGAGCAGACCAGATAGAACTTCTCGTGCTCGATTCAATCCATGAATATGGTTTAGCTCAAGTTCCTCAGCTGCTCAGAAGAGTCTTAGGCAGAGTATTCGAAGATGACACTAAGAACTATCTGACGATAGATCTAGTAACCGTTTTCTATTGGGCATGCTTAGCTCAAGTTGCTCAGGACTATGCTTGGCGTGAACCAAGACTCATGGAATGGGCCGAGTATCTGAGTTATCCAGTTAGAGCTGTATTTGGAATAAAGGTCTAACTAACTTCTGG
This sequence comes from Actinomycetota bacterium, assembly GCA_009702405.1. Next base: position 244 of record WLIC01000128.1, on the reverse strand, counting down.
CTCAGTACTCAAAATAATTAAAGTCCCAGAAAGATTCAAGCGCTCAGTATCCCATTTGAAAAGGTTTGCACCTCTGTCAGCTTTTTGGCTGTAACGGAAATCCATAACGCCATTGCCGCCAAGGCGTTTAGCTTCAGCTGCCATAAGTTTTTTAGTTTCAGCCAAGTTGGTATTTTGAGTTGGGGCTTTCACAACTATCGGGCCAATTACTTGGCCCTCTAGTGTGCCTTCAGAGAAGTAAACT
>WLIC01000127.1 GCA_009702405.1 Actinomycetota bacterium | reverse complement strand
TTGGCTCGGTCTAATAGACCGAGCCTTTTCCTTTATGAAGCCTAAACTAGAGGGAGTATTAGGTCTTTGAGAGGGATAACCATGCCATCAACTCCACGTCGTGTTTTGCTCAAGCTTTCAGGTGAAGCTTTCGGTGGTGGCACTTTAGGTGTTAATCCAGATATCGTTTCAGGCATTGCCAGAGAGATCGCAGAAGCTGCCAAGAAGGTTGAAATAGCCATAGTTGTTGGTGGCGGTAACTTCTTCAGAGGTGCTGAACTATCCCAACGAGGTATGGATCGTGCACGTGCCGACTACATGGGTATGTTGGGTACCGTTATGAACGCTTTAGCGTTGCAAGACTTCTTAGAACAGGCTGGTTGTGAGACTAGAGTTCAGTCAGCTATCTCTATGGCTCAGGTAACTGAGCCTTATATTCCTCTTCGTGCTATCAGACACATGCAAAAAGGAAGAGTTGTAATCTTCGGTGCTGGTGCGGGTCTTCCTTACTTCTCAACTGACACAGTTGCAGCTCAGCGAGCTCTTGAGATTCATGCTCAAGAAGTTCTGGTTGCTAAGAATGGTGTTGATGCGGTCTATTCAGCAGATCCAAAGAAAGACCCTAAGGCTAAGCGTCTTGAAACTATTACCTACCAGGAAGCACTTGTGAAGAAACTTAAGGTTGTTGACTCAACTGCGTTTAGTCTTTGCATGGATAACAACATTCCTATGGTTGTTTTCGGTATGCAGCCTGAAGGTAACATCACTAAGGCTTTGCTAGGTAAGAAGATTGGTACTCGCGTAAGCGCGTAGTTTTTAAACAAGGAGAAACATGATTAACGATATTTTGGCAACTGCCAACGAAAAGATGGGCAAGGCTGTTGAATCAGCCAAAGAAGACTTCGCAACCATTAGAAGTGGTCGAGCAAACCCAGCCATGTTCCAGAGACTAATGATTGATTACTACGGAACCCCTACAGCTTTATCTTCACTAGGTTCTATTGCGAACCCTGAGGCTAGAACTATTGTTGTGACACCTTACGACAAGGGTGCGCTAGCTGCTATCGAGAAGGCAATCAGAGATATCCCTAACCTCGGTGCTAACCCAACTAACGATGGAACTCTTATTCGTGTTTCTCTTCCAGAACTTACCGAAGAGCGTCGCAAAGATTACGTGAAGATTGTAAAGACCAAGGCAGAAGATCACAGAGTTGCTGTTCGCAACATTCGTCGTAAGGCTAAAGATGAACTTGATGCTCTCAAGAAAGATGGTCTTGCAGGCGATGATGATCTTTCTCGTGCAGAAAAAGAACTGGAAGCAACAACTAAGACTCATGTTGATGCCATTGACGAAGCGCTAAAGCGCAAAGAAGCAGAACTTCTAGAGGTTTAGTTTGAGTCAGAGCGAGCCTAAGGGTGGTAGGAGCCTCTCCCAATCAATAATTTTTGGGTTGATTCTTGCCTTCGCTTTTTTGGCTTCTGTTCTAGTTGTTAAAGAACTCTTTATTGCCCTTATCGCAGTTGCATCTGCTGCTGGAGCCTGGGAATTATCTACTGCTCTGAGGCAAAAGAACTGGCATGTGCCTAGAGTTCCTGTCTCGGTTGGATCTTTTCTGGTCATGCCGTTTGCCTACTGGGGTGGGGAAGTCTGGCAGTGGCTAGGAGTGCTTGCTATCGTGGCAGCTTTGATGCTCTGGCGTGGAATTGAACTTATGGCTCAGCATGCCACCCTTGAGCGAAGCTTTGCTGAAATGATCAGAGATTTCTGTGCATCAGCCTTTGTGGTTATCTATCTTCCACTAACCATGAGCTTTGCTGCACTCTTACTTAGAGAACCTGCTCACAATGGGTTCGTTGAAGGAAAGTACTGGGTTATCACTGTTGTCACAACAGTAATCATCATTGACTCAAGTGCCTACCTGTTTGGTAGAAAACTTGGTAAGCACCCAATGCTTCCTAAGGTAAGCCCTAAGAAGAGTTGGGAAGGTTTCTTCATCTCAGCACTGTCTGGTCTTGCCTCCTCAATACTGCAAACCGTTTGGTTACTGCAATTGCCTTGGTGGTTTGGAGTTGTTGTTGCTGGAGTTGTTCTGATGGCTGCTGTGCTTGGAGATTTTGCTGAGTCACTTATCAAGCGAGATCTTGGGGTCAAAGACATGTCTAGTTGGATTCCAGGTCACGGTGGTGTGATGGACCGACTTGATTCCATGTTGCCGGCAGCCCTGAGCGGTTATCTGCTCATGGTCTTTGCGGTAAGACTGTTCTAATTAGTTTGAGAGAATAGCCCTGTGAGTTTCGCATTTAGTAAATCTGGATCAAAGCTTGGCTATGTGCCAAGCCAAGTTGATCAGTTCTTAGCAACGGCTAGGCAGCAATACTTAGATCCGCAAAGCCAAATCATGGATGCTGCTGATGTTCGATCTGCCAGATTCGAATTAGTTAAAGATGGCTACTCAATCTCAGCCGTTGACACAGCAATGGAGAAACTAGAAGATGTCTTTGCTGAACGAGAACTTGAAAGAACATTTGGGTTAGTCGGTCACACAGATTTCAAACTACTTTTGGATGAAGGACTTCAGTTACTTAGAGATAGGGCAGGTAGAGCCAAAGGTAAGCGCTTTTCCAAACGGAACTGGCCTAACCGTGGATATAACCGTAAACAGGTAGATGCCTTTTGTTCCCGTATCTCAACACACCTGAATCAAGGCGAAGAACTTACTGTTAAAGAAGTAAGACTTGCAGTATTCAAGACTCAGAGGAGCGGCTATGCAGAGTATCAAGTTGATGCCTTCATTGAAAAACTCGTTGAAGTCCTCCAGCGCGAAAGCATTCTTTCGAAACACCGCGGCTAGCGTTATAGCCGCAGGTCTAATCTTTTCAGGATTAGAACTTATTGCTCCAGCTCAGGCAGCCAGCACTCTAAAAGCTAACGTTGCACTGGCCAAGCTTCCAATCAAAGGACGAGCTCCTAAAACAGGTTATGACCGGGCACTATTTAGTGATGGTTGGGGAGATATCGGTGATTGCGATACTCGTAACTACATCCTGCAAAGAGACCTGGTTTCAATTACTTGGCGATCATCACCTCGCTGCACTGTTGCAACCGGTGTTCTAAACGACCCATACACAGCTAAAAAGATTTACTTTGTTAGAGGTGTTGGAACTTCTAATGCTGTTCAGATCGACCACGTTGTTGCTGTTAGCGATGCTTGGCAAAAAGGTGCTCAAAAACTCAACTCAGCTAGTCGTTACTCTTTCTATAACGATCCTTTGAACCTGCTCGCTGTTGATGGAACTGCGAATATGCAAAAAAGCGACAGCGATGCTGCTAGCTGGCTGCCACCTAACCGTAAATTCTGGTGTTCCTACGTTGCCCGCCAGATTGCAGTCAAATACAAGTACAAACTGTGGGTAACCAGCGCTGAACATGACGCTATGGCCCGTGTTCTCAAGTCATGCCCTAATAAATTGGTGCCTAGAGGCTAATTCCTTAGCTAAAAACACCCTTCTGGTAAACTTCTAAGGTTGCGAAGGCGGTGAACAAATGGGTAGATACGAGCTCGTTAGACCCACGCTACGCAAACGCATAATCGCACGTTTATTCGGCAACAACTT
>WLIC01000126.1 GCA_009702405.1 Actinomycetota bacterium | reverse complement strand
ATTGAAGCGCTAAGAGCAAAGGTTCCTGCAACAGCACTCTTTATCGCTGCACGTATTGAGATGGATGATCGAGTCAAAGAAGCTATCTCTATCGCTAATGCCAGAGGAATCTCTGTTGGTGAAGTAACCAGACCTGAGATTGACCGGATGACCGGTAACGATGCAGTTCACCAAGGTATTGCTTTGCAAGTTCCTCCATATAACTACCAGCACCCAAGCGAACTGTTGGACAAGATTCTAAGCCGTGGCCAGAAACCACTGCTTGTTGCCCTTGATGGAATTACTGACCCTAGAAACCTAGGTGCGATTATTCGTTCAGTTGCAGCTTTCGGTGGTCAAGGTGTAATAGTTCCCCAAAGACGATCTGTTGGTGTCACAGCTTCAGCTTGGAAAACTTCAGCTGGTGCAGCATCAAGAATTCCAGTTGCTCTGGCTGCCAACCTAAATGCCACTATCAAAGAATTCCAGAAGCGTGGAGTTTTCGTTATTGGTTTAGATGGTGGGGGAGATATGTCGCTACCAACATTCAAGCTAGGCAATGAACCACTGCTGCTAGTTATCGGAAGCGAAGGTAAAGGCCTATCTCGTCTAGTTCAAGAAAACTGTGATGCGATTCTCTCTATTCCTATCGCGAAAGAAACTGAATCACTAAATGCTGGTATCGCTGCTTCTGTTGCACTATACGAAGTTGCCAAGGCAAGACTTAAATAAGCAAACATAAAAATAAACCCCTGATCAATAAAGACCAGGGGTTTATTTATTTAAGTTATTTACTTCTTCTTAGGAGCTGCCTTCTTCACAGCAGGCTTAGCCGCTGCCTTAGGTGCTGCCTTCTTAGCTGCAGGCTTAGCTGCTACCTTCTTGGCTGCAGGCTTTGCTGCTGCCTTAGGAGTTGCCTTCTTAGCTGCAGGCTTAGCTGCAACTGCCTTGGCTGCCTTTGGCGCATCGTTGTTTAGACGAAGACCTGAAGCGATGTCGAACACGTGAGTGATTCCACCCTGAGGCTTTAGGTAAACCTTGTCACCTAGACGCAGGCTGCTCTTAGAACCAACACGAGCAATAACATCAACCTTCTCGCCATCGACTTCAGCAGTTCCATAAAGGAATGCATCCGCACCTAGCTCTTCGACGATGTTTACGTGAACCGCAATACCGTCGTTCTTGGTGATAACTAGATCTTCTGGACGAAGACCAACAGTTACCTGCTTAGCCTTGGTCTTACCTAGAACAGCTGAATCAATCTTGATTGTGGTGTTACCAAAAGAAACTCCACCTGAGACAATCTTTAGCTTCATTAGGTTCATCGCAGGAGAACCAATGAAACCAGCAACGAATACGTTAGCTGGACGCTCGTAAAGTGCACGAGGGGTGTCAACCTGCTGAAGTAGTCCATCCTTAAGAACTGCAACGCGGTCACCCATGGTCATAGCTTCAACCTGGTCGTGAGTTACGTAAACAGTTGTAACGCCTAGACGACGCTGCAATGAAGCAATCTGAGTTCTAGTTGCAACACGTAGCTTTGCATCAAGGTTAGATAGTGGTTCGTCCATTAGGAAAACCTCAGGCTTACGAACAATCGCACGACCCATAGCAACACGTTGACGCTGACCACCAGAAAGAGCCTTTGGCTTACGGTCTAGGTATGGCTCAAGGTCCAGAAGCTTTGCTGCTTCAAGAACACGAGCAGCACGCTCGTCCTTCTTGACTCCAGCAATCTTTAGAGCGAAGCCCATGTTCTCGGCTACGGTCATGTGTGGGTAAAGTGCGTAGTTTTGGAAAACCATCGCAATGTCGCGGTCCTTAGGTGGAACCTGGGTTACATCGCGGTCACCAATCAAGATACGACCTTCGTTGACCTCTTCAAGGCCAGCGAGCATACGTAGGGTGGTGGTTTTACCGCAACCGGAAGGGCCAACAAGAACAAGGAATTCCCCGTCTTTTACGCTTAGCTCGATCTGGTCTACTGCTGGGCGAGTTCCGCCCGGATAAAGCCTTGTGGCCTTATCAAATGTTACTGATGCCATGGTAATACTCCTTCAGCGGGAGGAACGACCCGCACGATCCGTTGTGAATAAGTGCCTGAGGCAAATGCCTCAGGTTTATCTATTATCGCATTTCTGGCTTGTCGTTTAGACTAGGAAACCTATGCTTTTGACTTTAAGTCAAAATAACCCCGATTTAGAGGTGAACAGAAATGTCTCAAACTCCACGTCCTACTCGTTCGGAGCAACGTGATTTAGCTAGAGCAAAAGCTCGCGAATTGAGAGAGCAACGAGCCAAAGGTGACAAGCGCAAGCGTGCACTTATTACAACCGGTGTGACCTTGGCCATCATTGGTGTTGTCGCAGGAGTTACTTTTGCAATTTTCAACTTCACTACAACTACTTCAAACACCAATGAGAATGCTAAAAAGGTTCCAGCAAACGTAACCAAACTTGGTGGTGTGGTTTTGGGTAAGGGACTACTTCCAGCAACACCAGACCAGATCAGTTCAGCCACTCGAATCGTTATTTACCAGGACTACCAATGCCCTATTTGTAAATTGTTCGAAGACCCTAACTCTTCACAGATTAGAACCTGGGTTGATGAAGGCCGAGCAACTGTTGAATACCACCCGATTTCTTTCCTAGATGGTCAGTCTCTAAACAACTATTCATCAAGAGCTGCTAACGCTGCTCTATGTGTTGCTAACACCCAGCCTGAAAACTTCTTTGACGTCAACGCTGCACTCTATGCAAAGCAGCCTGCAGAAAACACTGCAGGTCCTTCAGACTCAGCTATCAAAGACACCTTGCGTTCAGCCGGGGCTGAAGTAAATGATGAGATCAACACCTGTATTGATCAGAAGAGATATGCAAAGTTCCTAGAACTTAGAACTTCAGAAGCCTTCAGTCAACCAGCTGTTACTGGAACTGCAGTTCCAACCGGAACTCCTTACATCTTGGTAAACGGCAAGGTATACGATTGGGGAGGCGTTTACGCTGACTTGATTAACCCAGGTCGCTTCGCACAATTCTTTGCAGCACACCAAACTAAATAGATAACCGAAGTTAGGAAACACATTGAAGAAAAGCATTTTTGCAGCAGTTCTAGCAACAGTTCTTGCAGTCACACTTGCAGCTTGTTCACCAACAGGCGCGAAGCAGATTGTCTTGCACCCAGCTACTGGCGAGACTGACACATACACTCTTGGTCAGCGTGCAAACGTTGTTGGCGATCTAGATCTAAGTGATGCCAAAATTACTAAGTTCGATGTTGTTATCGAAGAACTAGTTCCTGGTGGTTCATGGACACAGTTCCGTAAGTTCGTAGCTCACAAGGGTTCAAGCAGCATTGGATTCGCTCTAGTCAAGAATGAAGTAGGCGACTACCAGTACCGCGCAGTAATCAGTGGCAAGGAGTACGGTCCTTTCACCTCAGCTCCTATCACCGTTCACTACAAGGCTAAGAACTAGTCAAAGTCTTAGAAGAGCCGGGCCTAAGGGTTCGGCTCTTCTGCTTTAACAAGGTTTCTAGTGCAGATATAGGCCTTATTAGTTAGTCTTCTTAAAGGAAGGTCGCAGACATGAACAAGATTCGTGCAAGGGTTACAGCT
>WLIC01000125.1 GCA_009702405.1 Actinomycetota bacterium | reverse complement strand
GCTGGACGAACTAGGTCATTCTCATCTTTAGGTGAAGCAATAGGAAAAGGAGACGCGGTGTGCATTAGAACATCGATGCCATCAAGTGCTTTGGCCCAACCTGCATCTTTTTCAAGATCTAACTCAACAAAGCTCAGTTTCTTCTTTAGATTAAAGCCTGCTGGTAGGTGTGCTGCAACCGCAGCACTAACCTCATCCGCCTTAACGCTGTTACGCACTGAAGCCCTAACCTCATAGCCATCATTTAGAAGTTGAAGAGTTATGTGCTTGCCGATGTATCCGCTAGCACCAGTTAGTAGAACCTTGGTCATAGTTAGTCTCTCTGTAGAAGTTGCGACGATTTGTCTAAGCGTTGAGGCATACTCATCAACTTTATCAAGGGCTATCCCCCGCTCTTTCCCTAGTAATGAGCCAAATAATCAAATACGCTTGACTGATGACATCCAAAGAGCCTAAGAAGATAAAGGTCGTATTCCTTGTCTTCTATTACGAGGCTTGGGACTCTTTAGCTGGAATTCATGAGCTCATGCTCTCTGATTCACAGTTTGACGTGACTGTTATATCCATCCCTAGAAGGTTCTCTTTAGAAGCAGGCTTTGGTGAAGAATCTGAGGTCAGTGCATACTTTGACCGTCATGGGGTAAAACATCTACGTTTCAATTATGAAGACTCTTTTGAAGGCTTAGCCAAGATTAAACAGCTAAATCCTGGCTATGTGTTCATCAACTATCCATGGCAACGAAACTATCAACCTGGCTACAGAGTTGAAGAGCTAAGTGAATTCACTAAGGTTTGTTACGTTCCTTATTACTCAGCACCATTGATTATCGAACGTGACCATGAAGGTGTTGCTCCTCACCTATACACTCAGAGATCACATCAGCTAGCTTCTTTGATTTTTACACAAGACAAAGACGTTCAGCTTGCCTACGGAGATACTTCTAGAGGTAACGAACACGTCTATCTAACTGGATCACCAAAGATTGACGCTTTGGTTAACAAGATTTCTCATGGTGATAAGAGTTGGCCTTTAGCTAACCCGGGTAATTTCAAGATGATTTGGGCTCCGCATCACAGTTACTCACCGGCATGGTTGAACTTTGGAAACTTTGCAACCATGTTCCAAGACATGCTTACCTTTGCAACAGCTCACCCAGCCGTGGATGTTCTACTTAGACCTCATCCTCTAATGTTCAGAACTCTTGTTGATAGAGAAGTCATACCTACCGCAGTGTTAGATAACTGGCTTGAACAATGGAATGCACTTCCTAACACAGCCATTGATGCAGATGATGATGTTGCCCTATTGTTTGGAGCAGCTGATCTGATGGTTACCGATGGAATCTCTTTCCTAGGTGAATATCCCCTTGCTACTAACAAGCCAGGTATCTTCTTTGAAAACCCCGGACACTGGCCATTATCCGAACTAGGTGAACTGGCTGCCAAGTCAAACGTCAGGGTAAGTAACTTCTCTGAGTTTGAAGCAGTATTTAGAGACGTTCAACTAGATGGACTGCCAGATTTCAGTAAAGAAATCTCAGCTCTTAGAACTGTTGCGCAACCTTACCCAGGCCAAGCAGCCCAGCTGATTGTTGATGTTGTGAAGAGTCACTACCTGGCCAAAACTCCACTAGTAGATAAGTCTCTGGTAACTGAAGTCGCTTGGGAGAACCAACCAGGCACTGAAGCTGCCTGGGACTAGAGAACCCAAACTAATCGGTCTATTCTTGAGTTTGAGGGGATTCCTCGAAAGGAATAGTCAATCTTTATTGACGCAAATAGGAGATAACAAGTGTTTGATTCACTGATTATTTGGACCACAATAATTCTTCTTGCAGGGCTTTTGCTCTGGAGAATGTTCACAACAATTGACCAAGCTCATGTTGGGGTTGTGACACTGTTCGGTAAATACAGGAGAGTTCTAAACCCAGGTTTAAATATCATCATCCCTTTCTTTGAAAAGGTAAGAAACAAAGTCCCAGTTCAGAACAGAACCGATCAGTTGCAGTTCTCTGCTATTACAGGTGACCAAGCTGCTGTTCATTTCATTTCCACCATCATCTTCACGGTTCAAGATCACACTGAGGACACCATAAAGCTGGTTGCTTTCAAGTTCATCGATGATGACTCTTTCAGCACAGCACTAACCTCTGCGGTTGAGGCTTCAGTTCGTGAATTCGTTGCCACTAAGAAGCAGGCGGAAGTTCTAGGACTAAGGCAAGAGATTGTTCTCCACGCTAAAGAGAGCCTTGATGAACAACTTTCTTCTTGGGGTTATCTACTAGTTGACCTAACTGTTAACGACATTCAGTTTGACGCAGAAGTCATGCAATCCATGTCTCGTGTTGTTGCAGCCAAGAACGCTCAAACTGCTGCAGAATTCGAAGGTCAAGCTCTGCTAATCCAAAGAACCAAACAAGCTGAAGCCGAGGGTGCTGCTATTCGAATTGCAGCTGAGAACGAGGCAACAGCAGCGCGTCTACGCGGTGAAGGTCTAGCGCAATTCCGTGAAGCTATCGCCGTTGGATTTAGTGAATCTGCAAAGAAGCTCGAAGATGCTGGTCTTGATCCATCTATTCTGTTGTTCTCTATGTGGACTGAGACTGTTAGAGATGCTGCAAAAGAAGGAACTGGTAACACTATCTTCCTTGATGGCAACATCACCACCATGGAACAATCACTGCATAGACTTCAGGGAATCCTTTCCCCGAACGAAAGCGCTAAACCAGCAAAGTCTCCTAAGCCTAAAAAGTGACTCAGGTAATACTGCATCTAGCCAAACTAGAAGATTGGTCTGAAGCAGTACTACTTGGGCATTACAGTTTCTCGACAAGGGATAAGACTTTAGACGAAGTCGGCTTTATCCACTGCTCGACAGCCGAACAATTGGCGGCAGTAGCCGCATTTGTTTACAAAGACTACAAAGGTGAACTGGTAATTCTTGAAATGGATTTAGAAAAACTAGAACGCGCCGGGGTAAAAGTTTTATTTGAGGATGGCGGTAATGGCGAACGTTACCCACACATCTATGGGCCCCTATCTGTTCAGTTTGTTCTAAATGTAAAGCAAGCCAGCATGGTTGCAGGTCACCTGCAATCTCTCTAGCATTACGCTGGTTCTAGGAAGAACCTTATGAAGCTAACCACCTTAGATCTCAATGCTGACCTTGGCGAAACGGTCAATGATTACATTGAATTACTGCCTGTAATAACAACGGCTAACGTTGCTTGTGGTGGTCATGCCGGAGGCGGAGAGTTACTAACTCAAACAGTCAAAGCCTGTGTTGAACACAATGTTCAAGTTGGTGCTCACCCTTCCTACCCAGACCGTGAAAACTTCGGAAGAGTATCGCTTCGAGACCACTTCCCTAAAGCAGAACTAGTAGCCCTACTCAAAGAGCAAATAGAAGTAATTCAATCTGAGCTCGCTACCCATGGAAAAACTCTCTCCCATGTGAAAGCTCATGGAGCCCTATACAACGATGCGATGGTTCATCAGGATGTCGCGGAAGCTCTCATAGCTGCCCTCAAACCATTTGAAGTTCCTATCTTTGGACTACCCAACAGCGTCCTTGCCAGCGTTGCCAAACAAGCAGGT